>CAMWVF010000039.1 GCA_947177545.1 uncultured Clostridia bacterium
TTTCGAGGCTGGCTATCTGGTTACAAAAAACAGCGGCTGGAGAAGCGGCCGTCCCGTTGCGTATAAGAAAAAATGCGTGGGCTGTATGCAATGCTATCTGTACTGTCCCGACGGAGTAATTTCAATGAAAAACGGCAAAGCGGAGATCGATTACGACTTCTGCAAGGGCTGCGGCATATGCTCGAAAATATGCAAGCCCAAAGCCATTGAAATGGAGAGTGAGCGGTAATGGCGAAAAAATTTCTGTCAGGCGATGAAGCCTTTGCGGAGGGTGTTCGCCTTGCAAAGCCCGACGTTATATCCGCATACCCCATAACACCTCAGACCATTGTGGTGGAGCGGCTTTCCGAAATGGTCGAGGAGGGCGGCTTAAAATCGGAATTTATCCACGTTGAATCGGAGCATTCCGCGCTTTCCTGCGCAATTGGCGCAAGCGCGGCGGGAGTCAGGACGTTTACGGCAACGTCCTCACAAGGCTTGCTTTACATGGCGGAATGTCTTGTGTACGCTTCGGGCGGACGTTTCCCGATAGTTATGATGAATGCAAACCGCTCCACGGCTTTGCCATGGAATATTTACGGCGACCAGCGGGACAGCCTGCTGCTCCTTGACAGCGGCTGGATACAGGCGTACGCCGAAAATGCTCAGGAGAGCCTCGACCTTGCTCTGATGAGTTTCCGCATTGCTGAGGACAAGCGGGTTTCAACGCCGTTTATGGCAAATCTTGACGGCTTTATCCTGACACATACATATGAAGAAGTGGACGTTCCAGACACATCTCTTGCGGAAAAATTTCTTCCGACCTATGAGACGGAAAACAAGCTTGACCTTGACGAACCTAAAAATATGGCGTTTTCGGCGGGTCCCGAGCATAACTGTATTTTTAAGTACAAAGAGCATAGGGCTATGCTTGAAGCAGTTTCCGTGATAACCGAAGCGGAGAAAAAATTTGCGGAAATTTTCGGCAGACGCTACACGGGACTTATCGAAACATACCTTGCCGAGGATGCGGACTATATCATTGTTACTCTTGGCAGCATTGCCGGACTTTGCCGTGAAACAGCCGACAGACTCCGCGCCGAGGGCAAAAAAGCCGGCGTTGTCCGTATACGATATATGAGACCTTTCCCTGCCAGCGAGCTTGCTGAAGCTCTCAAAAAAGCCAAAGCCGCCGCTGTGCTTGAAAAGGATATTTCTTTCGGAAACGAGGGAACGGTGTACACCGATCTTAACTCCGCACTTTTCCGTCACGGTGTAACAATACCTACCTATGATTTTATCGGCGGACTTGGCGGCAGGAATATTTCCGCCGCGGATATTGAAAATATTTTCGCGGCAATGGAAAACGGCAGCGGCGAAAGAATAAACTTTATCGGGATAGAGGTGGACGGACAATGAGCATAACTGCAAAAGATCTGTGCAATGAAGAATTTTTCCGAGGACACAAAGCCTGCGCGGGCTGCGGAGGAAGTCTCGCTGTGCGGAACGCTCTGAAGGTGCTTGGCAGAAACGCAGTGGCGGTACTGCCTGCGGGTTGTATGTCTGCGGTGGGATTTAATTTTCCCCAGCTTTGCTTCGGCAACAATGCCATTATATCCACCTTTGCGGGGACAGCTTCAATGCTGACCGGCATAGAAGCGGGCTTCCGCGCGCGGGGCATAACCGACTTTACCGCCGTGGGCTTCGCGGGGGACGGCGGCACTGCCGACATCGGCATACAGGCTCTTTCGGGGGCTATCGACCGCAATGACAACATCATCTATATCTGCTACGACAACGAGGCATACATGAACACGGGCATACAGAAAAGCGGTCTTACGCCTTTCGGGGCGAAAACCACAACAACTCCCGCGGGAAAAAATATTCACGGCAATATACGTCCCAAAAAGAATATGTTTGAAATTGCCGCCGCCCATGGCATTCCCTATGCGGCAACAGCCACGGTGGGGTACATGAACGATTTTCTGGACAAGGTGAAAAAAGCCTCCCAAATAAACGGTACAAAATATATACACGTTATTGCGCCCTGTCCAACGGGTTGGGGGATTCCCGTCAGCGATACCGTGGAGGCTGCAAGAGAGATCGTAGACTGCGGTCTGTGGTATCTTGCGGAATACGAAAACGGAGAATTTACTCTGAATCATGACCCGAAGAAATTTACCGATGTGACCGCGTACCTAAAAAAACAGGGACGTTTCAGACACCTCACCGAGGAAGACGTTGCCGTCATTGAAAAGTCAAGGGACGAAAAATGGAAAAAAATACGCAGAGAATGGAATTTAAAATAAAGGAGAAATTTTTATGCCAACGCTTTCAACAAGAACCGAAAGCTTTACCGATTCGGTCATAAGGCGTATGACCAGAATTTCAAACCAATTCGGAGCAGTGAACCTTTCTCAGGGTTTCACCGATTTCGACCCGCCGAAAGAGATACTTGACCGTTTTGCGGAGATCTCGGGAGAGGATTTTCACCAGTACTCCATAACATGGGGCGCGCAGAATTTCAGGGAGGCTCTCGCCAAAAAGCAGGAGCATTTTACCGGAATGAAAATAGACCCAAACAGCGAGATAGTTGTTACCTGCGGCAGCACCGAGGCAATGATGGCGGCTATGATGAGCGTTACAAATCCGGGGGACAAGGTGATAATCTTTTCGCCGTTCTACGAAAATTACGGTGCGGACACGATACTTTCGGGAGCGGAGCCTATTTACGTTCCTCTGAACCCTCCCGAATTTTCCTTTGACGCGGACGTGCTTGAGGCGGCGTTCAAACAGAAGCCAAAGGCTCTGATACTGTGCAATCCCTCAAACCCCTGCGGAAAGGTCTTTACGCGTGACGAACTGAAAACGATCGCAGACCTTGCGGAAAAATACGATACCTTTGTTATCACCGATGAGGTATACGAGCATATACTTTACGCTCCAAACAAACACGTATATTTTGCATCTCTGCCCAATATGCAGGACAGGACCATTACGTGCAGCTCTCTGTCGAAAACTTACTCAATAACGGGTTGGCGTCTGGGATATGTTATCGCGTCCCCAGAGGTGATCGACAGGGTGAAAAAGGTACACGATTTTCTTACGGTGGGAGCTGCCGCGCCGCTGCAGGAGGCGGCTGTTACGGGACTGAATTTCGGTGATGATTATTACGCGGATCTTCAGGCTAAGTACACCGAAAAGCGCAGTCTTTTTCTAAAGGGTCTTGAGGACTTAAAAATCGCACACACCGAGCCTCAGGGTGCATATTATGTGCTTCTGGACGTTTCCGAATACGGCTTTGAAAGCGATCTTGAATTCTGCGAAAGGCTTGCGGAAAAGGTAGGCGTGGGGGCTGTCCCCGGGTCAAGCTTTTTCAAGGAACCCGAGAACCGCTACATACGTATGCACTTTGCGAAACGGACAGAGACCCTTAACGAGGCGCTGAACCGTCTTGAAAACATGCGGAAGAAAATGTCGATAAAACAGCAATAAACAGGGAACAGACGACCCGTCTC
The DNA here is from genome assembly GCA_947177545.1 of uncultured Clostridia bacterium. GTDB lineage: Bacteria > Bacillota > Clostridia > Oscillospirales > Ruminococcaceae > RGIG8773. The sequence continues at coordinate 3,498 of CAMWVF010000039.1, forward strand.
CCTGTATTTGCGGAAAGGAGAATTGCCATGACCCTGCAGCAGATACATTATGCAATAGTTATTTCCGAAACAGGCTCTATGAACAAGGCTGCGGAGCTGCTTTATATCTCACAGCCAAGCCTTACCGCCGCCGTTAAGGAGCTTGAAAAAGAGGTAGGCATAACCGTATTCAACCGAAGCGGAAAGGGCGTCTCCCTCACTGCGGACGGCATGGAATTTCTTACCCATGCGCGGCAGGTCTATCAGCAGTATGAGACCCTTGCTGAAAAATACAGCGGCGGCAGGGTCAAGAGGAAATTCGGCGTTTCGGCGCAGCATTATTCTTTCGCGGTACAGGCTTTTGTTGAGACCGTCAAGGAATACGACACCTGCGATTATGAGTTCGCCGTCCGTGAGACCAACACCGCCGACGTGATAAACGATGTTGTTTCCCTTAAAAGCGAGATAGGCATACTGTATCTAAGCGATTTCAACAGGCAGTTCATAATGAAGATACTTACCGCCAATCAGCTTGAATTCCACCACCTTACGGACTGCGGTGTTTATGCTTACCTTTGGAAAGGGCACCCTCTCGCAGAGCGTGAAGCCGTCAGCCTTTCCGAGCTTGAAAGCTATCCCTGCCTTACCTTTGAGCAGGGTGACAAGGGTTCGTTTTATTTTGCCGAGGAGATTTTCAGCACATCAGAGTATTCCCGCGTCATAAGGGCGACAGACCGCTCCACAATGCTGAATTTAATGAAGGGACTGTGCGGCTACACATTCTGCTCGGGAATAATCTGCGGCAGCCTTAACGGTGAGGATTACGCCGCCGTACCCATTGCGGACAACGCTGACCTTATGGAGATAGGCTATATCCTGCGGAAAAATATTATTTTAAGCGATACGGGAAAAAATTATATAGAAAAGCTGAAGCTGTTTCTTTCCGAGCAGTAAGGCTTTTGACCTCCGAAAAAAGTCGGAGGTTTTTTCTGTATTTGTTATAGATTTTTTCTATAACTGTATATTTATAACGCATATTGGACAAATAGGAATTATAGGTGTATAATAACATCATAAGGAAAATTTATTACATATCCGGAGGAATTTATCATGAGCAAAAGAAATACCGAAAATAAATACTGGGACGAGGCTTTGGAGACTATGCCCCGCGAGGAGCTTGAAAAGCGTCAGTTGGAGGATTTGAAAGAAATAGTAAAGTTCGCCTATGACAACGCGCCTTATTACAAGCGTTCTTTTGACGCGGCGGGAGTTAAGCCTGAGGACATTCATTCTCTTGCGGACATCGCCAAATTCCCGTTTATCAACAAGACCACCCAGCGTGATACGCAGGGCGTCGGTTCGTTTCTGGGAGAGCTTTGCGCCGTTCCCGAGGAGGACGTGGTGTTTATTTCAACATCGTCAGGCTCTACGGGAGTACCCACAATGAGTCCTTTTACCAAAAAGGATTTCGATGAGTTTCAGGACACCGAGAGCCGCTGGTTTTGGCAGGTGGGAATGAGACCGACCGACAGGTACGTACACGCCCTTAATTTCTCGCTGTACGTAGGCGGTCCGGACGTTATCGGCGCACAGAATCTCGGCGCGCTCTGCATATGGGGCGGTACGCTGCCCAGCGAACGTCTGCTGTTTATTTTGCAGACCTATCAGCCCACTATCATCTGGACAAGTCCGTCATACGCATGGCAGCTTGGCGAGAAAGCTAAAAAAGCGGGTATCGACCCGAAAAAAGACCTGTCAATAAAGAAAATAATCGTTGCGGGAGAGCTTGGCGGTTCTATCGACGCTACCCGAAAGGCTATCGAGGACTTGTGGGGCGCGGATGTCTACGACTTCTACGGTTTGTCCGACATTTTCGGAGCCTGCGCCGCTCACTGCGAATATCACGACGGTCTGCACATTGCAGAAAATCACATTCTTATTGAGACAGTTGACATACATACGGGAGAAGTCCTCCCCGCGGGCGAAGTGGGCGAATTGGTGTTCACAACTCTTAGAAAGCATGCCCGTCCTCTTATCAGGTTCAGAACGGGAGATATCGGCAGGATAGACACAACTCCATGCAAATGCGGAAGAACTCACGGCAGGATATACATAAACGGCAGAAAGGACGATATGTTTATCGTCTCTGCGGTAAACGTGTTCCCCAGCGATATCGAGGCGGTAATACGCAACCTTGACGGCATTACGGGCGAGTACCTTATCCGCGTTTTTGAAAGGGACTTCACCTGCAAATACTCCGTTGAGATAGAGAAAAACAACGGCAGCAGCGAGAGCGACGAAGCCGTTTCACAAAGGACTTCCGACGCTCTTAAAGCAAGGATAGGCGTAAAACCGTACAGCGTTATCGTACACCCCGACGGCGGTCTTGATACACGCTCGGAGCATAAGTCCCGCCGCATTATCGACGAGAGAAAGCTTGATTATTCCATTTGAACTTCCATATAATCCCCTTGAAACGTGAGCATAAAGGCTGAGCCTTTACCCTTTCAGACGTACTGCGTCTGAAAGGGTAAAATTTTCCATGGGTAACAATACTGCCACACCGTTACCCGTAAAAGGGCTGCTTCCGCTTTGTTTTTTCGGATTTTTCCTATAGTATTTTTCTATTGCCTATAATACATATATGATATTGGACAAATGAAAATTTCGGGTGTATAATATCCTCATAAACCAAAATAAAATATTTGGAGGTAAACAAAATGAAAAAAATAATTTTAAAAACAGCGGCAATTTTAAGCGTACTTGCCATAAGCGCGGCGGCTTTTTCCGGCTGCGAAAAAACGGTTTCGGAAAATCTTATTCGTGTTGGTGTTTGCGCAGGACCTTACGAGGATATGTTCCGCGAGGGCATTCAGCCACAGCTTGAAGCAAAGGGCTATACGGTAGAATACGTTGATTTTTCCGACTATGTTCAGCCTAACAACGCTCTTGCGGAAAATGAAATAGACGCAAACATTTTTCAGCATTCAACATACCTGAAAAAGTTCTCTGAGGAGCACGGTCTTGACCTGACGTATGTTACCGAAGTCCCAACGGCTGCAATGGGAGTTTTTTCAAACAAATTTGACAGCATAGACAGTACCGCAGAGGGTTCGGAGGTGGCTATACCAAACGACGACACAAATCTTGCAAGGGCGCTTCGGGTACTGGCGCAGACAGGCATAATAACTCTCGACCCAAGCATTGACCCAAGCAAGGCGACGGTAAAGGATATTTCCGAGAACCCCAGGTCCCTTGTTTTCAAGGAAGTGAATGCCGAGATACTTCCCACAGTCCTTGACAGCACGGGTCTTGCGGTGATAAACGGCAACTATGCTTTGAGCGCGGGGCTTGATCTTGCGGACGCTGTATATATAGAGCAGCTCGGCGAGGGTTACTACAACGTTATCGCGGTAAGAAGCAGCGACGCCGACAAGGCTTTTGCAAAGGATATTGCGGCGGCGGTACATTCGGAGGAATTCCGCGACCTTATCGAAGATCCGTCAAAGCAGTACACGGCGTTCAACAAGCCGTCCGGATATAATGATTGAGGTGGTTTCCGATATGATAGAATTTAAAAATGTAAGCGTGGAATTTTCCGAAAAAAAGCGGAAAATTTGCGCTGTGGACAACGTGTCCTTTTCGATACCGCAGGGTTCGGTTTTTGGTATAGTGGGCGGCAGCGGCGCGGGCAAAAGCACCCTGCTGCGTACTGTGAACGGCTTGCAGAGCGTTTCGGAGGGAAGCGTTATTACCGACGGAAGAAATATAAGTACGCTGAAAAACAGGGAGCTTAGAGATCTGCGTAAAAATATCGGAATGATATTCCAGCACTTTAATCTTGCGGAAAGCAGAACTGTTTTCGGGAACATTTCTTTCGTCCTTGAAAACAGCGGTCTTGACAAAGCGGCTATAAAAACCAAAATAGACGAGCTTTTGGATTTTGTAAATCTTTCCGACAAGCGGGACGTTTATCCTGCACGCCTTTCGGGAGGTCAAAAGCAGCGGGTAGCGATTGCACGCGCTCTTGCCAATAATACAAAAATTCTGCTTTGCGACGAACCGACCTCTGCCCTTGACGCGGAGACTACGGCTTCCGTTCTTGAGCTTCTGAAAAAGGTCAACCGTGAGCTTGGTGTGACTATTGTGATAATTACTCACGAGCTGGACGTTGTGAAAAGCATTTGCACCGAGGTAGCTGTTATGAACGGCGGCAGGCTTGAAGAAGTCGGCGACGTGTATAAAACGTTCACAAATCCCAAAACAAAATTAACCTGCCAGCTTATTGAACATACGCGGGATTTTACAATTCCCGGAAATATTCTGAAAAGTCTTGACGGAGAGGTCGTAAAGCTTACCTATCTCGGCAAGCGCGCGGCGAAGGC
>CAMWVF010000040.1 GCA_947177545.1 uncultured Clostridia bacterium
TATACCATAGGAGGGTTCTTTTTTCTATTGTCCGTTTTTACTGGACTTGTGCACAAGATGTGCGCTATATCTTGTGAGGACAGGTTCTTATTATTTTTATTACTCATCACCTTTAATCTCGTTAATTAAATCAAGTATTTCAGGTGCAATTTTCTCCCGCTTTTTCTGCATGATTTTGCCGAATATTGGATATGCCGCCGAAAGAACAGCTATTCCAAGCACGCCTAAAATTATTCCAGCATAATGCTTTTAACAGACTGCCCGCTGATTTTCCTTGAATAGCAGTAAAGAATAATTTCATAAGCCGCAATAAATGTTACCGCGGAAACTGCCAGCGCTTCAAAGTTAAAATTAAATTCGGGAACGTTTTCAAAGTCCGCAAAAACAACGTCCACCATAATTTTTAAAAGCAGGTACTGATACGCCGTGCCTATAAAAAATCCAACATAGGAAACGGGACGGTACCCGCCGAGAATAGAACCGCTGCACTCCTTTTGGGAGTAGCCGAAAACCTTCATCATCGCAATGGTTTTGGTGTTGGACTTTACCACGCTTGTAAGGGACAAAAGCAGGGTCATGAACGCTAAAATAAGTCCGATGGAAATTATCATAAACGAAAAGGCTTCGCTTGCAAGTTCGTCCATAGACATGGACATTTGGGTCATTGCGGAAAAACAAAACGCCGAAAATCCGACAAAAAACACAAGTATTTTCCTGCTTTTTAAAGTACTCTTTTTCAGGTCTGTCAAAAATGGGAAGGCCCCCTTTTCGGACTTACTTACCTTGATTTTGATGTTTTGCGCTTCTCTGAGCAAGCCGAGTACGGGACTTTTTATCTTGAAAAATGCGTACAAAATCGCTAAAAGCATAAAAAATACCGTGGGTAAGGCTATTATGAAAATCGCAAGAGAAAAATGAAATTCCGGCTGCATCTGCGGGAAAAGTCCCATATTATTCTGTACGTCGTAAAATGTGGGCATATAGACAGAAGCGGCGGCGTACCCGATGACCGCGCCGACAAACACGCTTATACCGAACACCCAGAAATGTTTTGCGACACGTATATCCGAGTACCCCAACGCCTTTAGAATACCCAGCTCCTTGCCGTGGCTGTCGATGTAATTTTTTACGTAAAAAATCAGCAGCACCACCGTTGTTGCCACAAGACAGCCCCCAGCAATTCCTGCTATGACTTTGCCCATTGCAACCTGCGCTTCGTACATAACCATTCCCTGCGGAGTGGTTATTTCGTTCTTTATCGAGGCAATGTCAATGTTGTAATTCATAAAAAGCGTACACACAAACGCCGCGCAGCAGATCACAACGCTTATTGCGAAAAGCTTCGCAATGTCCTTTATTCCGATAAGCATTTTTTCACCACCCTATCTCGTACGCGGTTTTACGCGTTTCGTTGGAGTAAATTTCCGAAATTTTTCCGCTGTTCATTTTTATGACGGTGTCCGCCATTTCCGCAATATTCAGATTGTGAGTGACCATTACTATTGTAAATCCGTACTCGCTTTGCAGGGCGCATATGTAGTCAAGAACCTGTCTGCCTGTTTCCTCGTCAAGGGCGCCTGTTGGTTCGTCCAGAAACAAAATTTTTGGATTTTTCGCAAGCGCTCTCGCCACCGAGACACGCTGCTGTTCGCCTCCCGAAAGCTCGCTTGGGTATTTGCGGAGCTTACCGCCAAGCCCCACCGCCTCTATGACTGACCTGTAATTCCTGTTGCCCGCAAGGTCCGCACCCATTTTAACGTTCTTGTCGACGTTCATGTTGGGCAGCAGGTAGTACTGCTGAAAAATAAATCCGATATTGTCCCTGCGCAGCTTTGTAAGTTCGCTGTCCGAAAGGGTTGTGATGTCGGTTTCGCCGTAAAAAATACTTCCGCTGTCGGGACGTTCAAGAGAGGAAAGCGTGTTCAAAAGGGTCGACTTACCCGAACCCGACGCGCCTAAAATAACGGTAAATTCGCCGTCCCCGATAGTCAGGCTGATGTTTTTCAGCACCTGAAAGCGGCTTTCGCCCTTGCCGTAAAATTTGGTTATTTCCTTTGCTTCTATCATATTTCTGCCTCCAAAATCAATTTTGCTTTAAGCTTTTTAACAGTCCGATAAAGACCTCCGTCATCATTCCGCTTATTTCTTCGCTTGTGAAGCGACAGGTTTTTGTCGCGCACAGGGCGGCAATGCCGTGGGTGTATATCCAAAGGTGTCGGTACAGCTTTTCCGCGGTTTCGGTACTCAGCCCGTATCCGTCCCTTACCGAGGAAAGTATCGCTTCATAATTGTCGTCAATGACGGGGAGAACCAAGGACAGCTCGGGTGCGTCGGTATTTTCTTTCATAAACAAAAGCTGAAAAAGCTTAGGCTCGTTTACGGAAAAAAGTATATACTGTGTTCCCACGCCCTTGAATGCGGGGGTATCGGAAAGTCCCCTTCGGACATATTCCTTGTACAACGCTTTTGCTGCGTCCACAACGGCTTGCTGGACTTCTTCCATGCTTTGGAACACCGTAAAAATCGGTCTCGCGGAGCTGCCCAGCTTTGTTCCCAACGCCCTTGCGGTCAACGCGTGAAAGCCCTCTTTCCTGACTATTTCCAATGCGGCTTCGATGATTTCTTCCCTTGTAAATTTTGCTTTGGGCGGCATTTGAACATCTCCCTTTATTTTAAATCATACGTTTTGCAACATCTGTTTTAATTATAAGCAAAATAGCAGTAAATGTCAATAGTTTTCTGCAAAACAAAATAATTTAATTATATGTATATATATTATACATATATAGGTATACTTTATTAAAAGGTAAATAAAACGACTGTTGTCCCGATTGATTGGTACAGCAGTCGTTTGCATAATTCACTGTATTTGCCGTTATAACGATATTTGAAAAACTTCTATGTCGCTGCCACCATAAAGGCTGAGCCTTTACCCTTATTGGCATACTATATCTATAAGGGTAAATTGCTCCCATGGGTAAAAATACTGCTGTATCGTTACCTGTCAAAAGGCTGAGCCTTTACCCTTACAGACATACTATATCTATAAGGGTAAATTGCTCCCATGGGTAAAAATGCTGTATCGTTACCTGCCTAAAAGGGGACAGTTTTTCTTTTATGTACGACAGCATTAAAATATTTGCTCTTGGATTTTGCTGTCCAATAATGTAAATTTTTAGCAATCTTCTCAAAAATGTGCTTTTTGTTGTATTAGCCAAAAATATATGTCGAACTTAAAGCATATTAAGCAAAGTCACTAAATCAAATGCCGTAATTGTAAACAATTACCCGATAATTGTCAATAAAACAACTGTAAATTAACAAAAATACCCAAATTTATCCCTGCTGCTCCATTTGGAAATTCTATTTTGGCTAACCTGCCTAAAATCTGTTGGTAAATTTTGTCTCAATTTTAAGTTAAATGACAGTTAATGGTAAGTACTTGTAAAAACAACCGTTCTTTTTTGTGAAAAGTGTACAAAAACGACCCCTTTAAAAAGCTTGACAAACAGCAACTCGGCGACTATAATATAAAAAGTTACTAAACGGTTACAGTTGTAACCAATTTGTAACCTTTTGAACCGAGTCAAGTTTCACAGGGTTTTTGGATAAGCTACAGCGACCACTGCCCGTAACGGAAGGAGTCTTTATGAGTAATAAAAGCAAGAACAGCTTCAGCTTCAAGGCTGCAGCCGCAAATTGTAAAAAAGTCTTAAAGAGTTTGAATGTTAAAAAAACCGCAGCTTTAATGGCGCTTACCACATTCACAGCAGCTTCGGCAGCAGTACTGGCAGTTTCCGCCTCGAACGACGTTGCCCTTGACGCAAACATTATTGCAGGCGCTGCAAGCGAAACAGCGGTAAAAACAGCTATCCCCCCGAAAGAATATGATGTAAAGATCAGCGTGGACGGCAAAAACCTCGGCATCAAGTGCTCGGGTACCGTAAACGATGCTCTCGCCGCCGCAAACATAGATATATACGACGACGATCTTATCAATATCGGTTTTAACGAGCCTCTTAACGCAAACACCGAAATAATTGTAAACCGCGTTAATATTGTTGAGGAAGTTCAGATCGAGACAATTGACTACGCAACAAGATACAAGGAAGACAACAATTATACTATAGGATACTCCGAGGTCGTTGTAGACGGCGAAGAGGGAGAAGTAGAAACAACTCTCCGCCATGTTTATGTTGACGGCGAGCTGGTCTCCTCTGCGGTTGTGGACGAGGACATTACTGAGCCTGTTGACAAGGTAGTCCTTGTTGGAACAAAGGAATACAACCCTATTGACGATTTCAGTATCTCTCAGATACCCGCCCCTATGGATCTTACTCTGGACGCAAACGGCGTCCCCACAAGCTATCAGAACGTGCTTACAGGCAAATCCTGTGCATATTCGGCTCGTCCCGGAGCAGGCACAGCCAGCGGCAGAAAAGCTATGGTAGGCTATGTGGCGGTTGACCCTAACATTATCCCCTACGGTACAGAGCTTTACATCACCACAACGGACGGCTCTGCTGTATACGGCTACGCGATAGCGGCAGACACAGGTACGGCTCTTATGGAGGGACAGATACTTGTAGACCTGTTCATGGAAAGCTATGACGCAAGCTGCGACTGGGGCGCAAGACAGGTCAACATATATATACTTTGATCACATCTAAATTCTTTATTACCCCCTATATAAGAAGCAGAGCGGTTCGCCGCTCTGCTTCTTTTTGCGGAAAACGTCCTGCGGCGGGCGGATACAAGAGCGTCCCTACATACCGTTTCACTCAAAACAGAATATACATAAAATTATTGATCGCCGATTAAATCCCCTTTTATTGGTTATACTTTTAATATAGTATAACGTAAAGGAGATCGAAATTATGGAAAAAAATCCAACCGTCCTTATCCTCACAGGGGGGGACGCTCTGCGGCTCCGCCCTCTGACCTGCACAAAGGTCCCCGCCCTGCTGCCCGTCTGCGGTACGCCGCTGATAAGCTATACATTAAATCTGCTGGAGCAGCACGGCTTCGACAAAATTTTTACCGCCGCCGACAGGCTTTCCGACCAAGTTACAAATTATCTGGAGGACTTCCGCGACCTCGATTTTATAATCACTCCCACCCCCGAGGGCACTTGCTCCGCTTTGTATAAGACCGCCGAGGTCATGGAGGACAATTCCCCGCTGATAGTGATTTACGGTAATCTTTTGTTTGACGCCGACCTTACTTCCGCTCTTAAACAGCACGAGGAAAACGGCGCGGACGTGACAGTCCTTACCCTGCCCAAGGATATCCGCTCATACTCGGACAGCGTCCTAACCGTGACGGACGGGGAAAAAAACATCACCGACCTTATCCCCTGCGCCGCACGGGAAAACTGCCGATCCGAGACCGCCGCCGCAGGTATTTTTATCTTCTCGAAAAAGTCCGCCCTTAAAGCCGCTGATTTTGCGGGGTACGGAGACATACTGACGGACTTCCTGCCCAAGCTTATCGCAAAAAACGGCAAGGTACAGAGCTTTACAGCAGAGGGATATTTTTGCAGCATTTCTACGATCGAGGGGTACTTCGCCGCAAACAACGACGTTTTAAGCGGAACGTATCCCCAACATCCCGAAAACATAGTGAGGACGGCGGAGACACGTCCCGAGTTGAAGCTTCTTCCCCCTGTCTATATTGCTCCCTCCTCGGAAATAAGCGCAGGAGTTGAAATAGGCGCGGGGACGATAATCGGTGAAAACGTAACAGTGTGCAGGGGAGCAAAGCTCCACGGGGCTATTTTAATGGACGGCGCGTTCATAGGCGAGAGAGCTACGGTGAACAACGGCGTGATAGGCACGGGAGCGCGGCTTTTGACGGGCGCGTCCGTCTATGAGGGAGCCGTTGTGGGGGACTCGGCTGTTATTTCCGAGCAGGCGGTAGTCCGCAGCGGAGTAAAGATTTGGAACGGCAGGCATATCGACGCCTACTCCTGCGCGGCACAGGACATAAAGTACGGCTTTCTTACCCCCATGCGTATCGGCGAGGACGGCATTTGCGGCGAAACGGGAAGCATTATCACTCCCCAGACAGCGGCGGCTTGCGGCAGCGCCCTTGCTTCTCTTGGAAGTAAAATAGGCATTGCTTACAAGGACAATCCCGCTTCAAAAAGTCTCGCCATGGCAGTTGCGGCGGGAGTGACCTCCGCAGGCGGAGAGGTCTGGTTTTTCGGCGCAGCGTCAGCCCCTGCTTTGGAGTACTGCACAGCAAAGTCGGGACTTGCCGCAGGATGCTGGGTCGAAGCGGGCATAACCGCAAAAATTCGCCTTTGCTCCGGAGACGGTCTGCCTTTGACAAGAAGCGAGGAAAAGATAATCGAGGGGGGAGTGAACCGCAGCGAGTACAAGCGGGCAAGCTTCTCAAAATTCGGTGAAATTCGGGACGCAGCCGCAATAACAAGACTGTACTCGGCAATGATAGAAGCCGCCGCTCCCAAAAAGCTGACGAGGATAAAGGCGGTTTTGAACACCTCCGGGACGGCGGTGAACGACCTTTGCAGCGGCATTCTGAACAAGATAAACAACAAAAACGGTTCTCCGCTGGTTTTCCACATCGGCAGCGACGGCAAAGGAGTATCGGCGTACACCGACAAGACGGGTTATGTTTTTGAAGAAAAGCTTCTGCTTATCGCCTGCATGAGGCGTTTTGCAATGGGGTACGATATTGCTCTGCCCTATGATTTTCCCAAGGCGGCGGACAAGCTTGCGAAAAAGTTCGGGAGCAGGGTACTTCGGTACAGCGGCTGTCCTTCCGACCCTGCGGACTCGGAGGCAAGGCGGCTTGCGGCGGAAACTCCATTTGTGCGTGACGGCGCGGCTTTGATGATGTCTGTACTGGAGGTTCTGGAAAGCAGGGACATAACCTTGGCGGAAGCTGTGGCGGAGCTGCCCGACATGGCGCTGTCCACAAGGTTTGTTGCAATTGACAAGCAGCCGGTACGTCTGCTGCGGAGCATTTTTGCCGGAGGAACTGCCACTGCGGACGGAGTGGAGATAAACGACCGCAAGGGGAGAGTGCTTATACGTCCCGTAAAGACGGAAAAGGGAGTGCTTATGAAAGTAGAGAGCTACTCTATGGAGGCGGCTGCGGAATTGTGCGATTTTTATCAGGATTTATTGCGGAACAATTAAATGATCCGATACGGCGCGCAGCGGGCGGATATAGGATCCGCCCATACATATAAGAACCTATATTCAAAAAAATACAGCGCAGGTCTTTTCGGCAAATTTTGCCCGCAGGAAGATAACTGCGTTAAAAATCCTTGTCATAAACAAAATTATGCTTTAAAATCCGCACACTTATCTTGTAAAGACAGGTTCTAATTTTTAAATATTTTACCGTCGGGGACGTTCCCCGCCTTGACAACAGATAATTTTTGGTGTATAATAAAAATGATTTATTATGTTCGGACTTAGACTTTCTAAAAACCAATATATCTAATCAATAGGTTGCAGGTATTTTGCTAAAACGCTTCTCCACACGCCCTGTAACAAAAGTATCCCGAAACAGAAACGATGTTTCGGTACATTCACACTACCCATACATATATAATGCTGAAAGGAATGTTACTATAGTGTCAAAAAACGATAATATCGAGCTGAACGCTTACGGGGAGAGAATTGCCCCCAAAAAACAGGTAAAAAATAACAATTTCATTAAAAAAAGCCCTAAAAATGTAAAGAAAACCGAACCTGCCAAAAAGGCGGACAACGTTTTCGCTAAAAAAGCTCCAGCAAAGCCTGTGAAAAAAACCGCTCCCCGAAATAATAAAC
>CAMWVF010000041.1 GCA_947177545.1 uncultured Clostridia bacterium
TAATTTTTTGGCAATTTTATCAAATCCTGTTAAAAATATAGGTTTTTTTTTTATAACATATTTTTTTTTATAATTCTATACCTTGACAAAAAAAAAATTAAGGATTACAATTAATGTATACAAAATTACGCGTTTTATCCTGATGAGCGGGCAATAACCTGTACCCATACATCGATAATACGCGAATATTGGAGGCTATTATGGCAGTGCAGAAAATAAACCCAAAGGAATGTCCTCAATATTTAAATGAATTTTTCACTTATCAGCGCGTTGTTAAGATAAAGGCTGAGAGGACTTTGGAGTCATACTATATTGATTTGCGGCTTTTTTTGAGATATGTTAAAATTATGAAAGGAGACGCAGACCCTAAAACTTCGTTAAACGATATTCCCATTCTGGACGTGCCTCTTGAATACGTCCGTGATTTTTCAAGGCTGGACGTTCTCAACTACCTTAGCTATGTCGCTACGGAACGGAACAATTCGGCAAAAACACGCCACAGGAAGCTGGCTTCATTAAAAGTGTTCTACAAATGTCTTTACCGTGATCTGGGACTTATCCCCAACGACCCCACAAAGGACGTGGATTACCCTAAAATGCACGAGCATCTGCCAAAATTCCTGACCCTTGACGACAGCATAAAGCTGCTGGAAAATATGCACGATGACGACCCGTTCTACTACCGTGATTACTGCATTATAACGCTGTTTATCAACTGCGGTATGCGTCTTAGCGAGCTTGTGGGGCTTAATATGCAGGACGTGAATCTTGACGAACGCACCATGCGGCTTCTCGGAAAGGGCAACAAGGAGCGTATTATCCACATCAATGACGCCTGCGCCTCGTCTATAGTCCAGTACGTCAGCGAGCGGCAGCCCTCACCCGTTGAGCCGAACGCTCTCTTTTTGAGTAAGCGCGGCACTCGTATCACCAACAGGCGTGTACAGCAGATAGTTGACAACGCTTTAAAGGACAGTCACCTTGACAATCAAGGCTATTCCACTCACAAGCTGCGGCACACTGCGGCGACTCTTATGTATCAGCACGGCAATGTTGACACGCTCATTTTAAAGGAAATTCTGGGACACAAGAGCATTTCCACCACGGAGATATACACACATATTTCAAACGAGTCCGTCAAAGAGGCTATGGACGCTTCTCCACTTGCAAATATCCAAAATAAAAAAAGACCTACTAAAAAAGGCTAATGCTAAAATATAGCGTGGGACGTCCCTTCAGGAGCGTCCCACAAAATTGTAATTATTCATACCTTAGAGCATCAACAGGTTTCAGATCTGCGGCTTTAAAGGCAGGGTATACGCCAAAAATGCCGCCCACAGCAAGGGAGATGAGCAGTACCGTACCGCATAGACCGAAATTTACGGTAAGACCGCCGCCGGCGGCGGCTCCTATAAGCGCAGATATTATCACTCCTGCCGTTATGCCTATAATGCCCCCTATAAAGGTTATCAGCACCGACTCAAACAGGAACTCGGTTATTATTATCCCCCTGCTTGCGCCTATTGATTTTTTTATGCCTATCTCACGAGTCCTTTCGCTTACGGACACGAGCATTACGGTCATTATTGAAATTCCCGAGACAACAAGGCTTATCCCTGCCACAGCAGACAATGCTGCCGTGGCAATTGAAAGAATATTGTTCATTTTCTCCTTTTGGCTTAAAAGATTGTCAACAGAATAATCGCTTTCCGCGCTTCCTGCGGAAAGCATTTTTTTTACCTCTGCGGCGGCGGAAACGCTTTGTGCGGTATCTTCAAGCTTTACGGTAATTTGGTCAAAACTGCTTCTCCCCGAATATTCCTGCATGACGGAATATGGTATATACACAAAATCGGGAATAAATCCTCCCAGCATATTCTGGAGGGTATTTACTCCATTTTTCACAACGCCCGCTATCTCAAATTCTACCGTATTTCCGCCGATAGACAGAGACAGCGTTTTGCCGACAATATTTGTCCTTTTGTAATTTTCAAGAGCAATCGCCTCATCAATAACGCAGACGTTGGCTTTCCTTGCTATGTCCCCCCTGTTGAGCAGTCTGCCGTGGAGGACTTCAAGGTCTATTACGTTGTCTGCGTCCTCGTTTACGCCCCAGACCATATAGGTGCTGTAGCTGCCGCAGAGCTTGCCGCTTGTCATCATGCTCATCAGTGGCATGGCATTGCCAACAGCGTCAAGCTTTTTTATTTTGTCAAGCTCACTTTCAGTAAGCTTTTGTGCAGAGCCCGATTGTGCCGAAACAACAAGATTATCCATGCCCATGCCGGTAAGTTCGGTATTTATGGAGGACTTGCCAAGCTCTCCAATAGAAGCCACCGTCACCACGGACATGACCCCAACGGATATGCCGATAATGGTAAGCATGGTACGCATTTTATTGCGGAAAACACAACGTATGTCACTGCGAAAAATTTCTATCATAGCGCCCCTCCTTACTTATCGTAATTATCTAATATTTGGACGGTCACGCCGTTTTCCGAAAGCTCGTCCACTGTTATTATATCCTCGTTTTCCGCAAGGGTTGTTTTAAGCTCTAAGCCCTCGCTAAGCTCTCTGCCTGTGGTGACGTAACGCTTATATGCCCTGCCGTCACGGAGTACATATACAAACTCGCCGCCATTATCCTGATTTACCGCCTCATATGGCACAACAGTCATCATGCTTGGCTCGGAGGTTATTAGCTTGACGGAGGCAGTATAGCCCTGTTTCAGAATATCGTCTGTCTCGTCTATCTTCACCGTGACCTCCACAGCGGTTTGGGAGACATTCCCCGACTGTACTCTTATTGCGGTATCGGCTATTTCATCAACAGTCCCCGCATACATTTTTTCCGGAAAAGCGTCCCCGGTTATCTCGGCGGTCTGACCAAGCTCAACCCTGCTGATGTCCTGCTCGGGTACAAAGACCTGCACAAATGCGTTATCACCGCTTTTCAGTATCGTCCCCGTAATGGATACACTGTCGCTGTACTCAAATCGGGAGACGTTCACTATAGCCGCTGTAGGAGGTTCCTTGATAAAAATGTTCGGAGCGGCAATAAGAGCCGCCGCCGCTGCGCCGCATATTAGGACTGCACGAACGGCTTTTTTGTTTTCCATAAAAATATCCCCTTTCGCAAAGTTTATGGTAATAGTTTGCCATGCGAAAGGGGATTTTATTACAATTTTTTATAATAAAAAATAAAAATTACTGTATGCCTGACAAATAGTCATGTTCAAAAAATTTCATTAACTCTGATTTACGCAGTATTTTATATTTCGGGAATTCATCGGAATGTTCCTTTAAATAAGTCAAATGGACAAGATAATATTCTTCGCCCCCAAAAAATAAAATGTCGTCGTTTCTGCTGTTTTTTGCTGCGGCTTTAGCATCAATCCTTTTCAGCGGGTGATTATCGGGAAGTTCATTTTTAAGTTCGCTGTCGTAAAAAGAAAGATTATCGGGTATCCACCAATTAAAATCCTCTCCGTATTTTTCTTCAAGCTCGCAAATCAGCTTGTTCGCATAAATCATGCTCCACCGCCTTGTTTTTTCAGCACTGCAAACGCCTGACTTAGCGAGGACACACCGTAAATGTGCATATTATACCTTGTGGGGTCGATATTCCGCAGAGCCTGTTTGGGTATGATACACTCCGTAAAGCCCAGACGTTCGGCTTCAAGTATTCTTTGGGAAATATTAGAAGTATTCCGCACCTCGCCGCCCAGACCTATCTCCCCGAAAGCGATAAGCTTTTCGCTGATAGGTACGTCGTAATAGCCGCTGTACGCCGCCAGCGCTACTGGCAGGTCGCCTGCGGGCTCGTCCAGACGGAAACCGCCCACTATGTTAAGGTACACATCAAGAGTACCGAAAAACATTTTCTGACGCTTTTCGAGGACAGCTATTATTATGGCGAGGCGGTTATAGTCAAAGCCTGTTGCAGTACGCTTCGGTGCGGAAAATGTGCTTTTTGTAACAAGCGCCTGCACCTCGGCGAGAATTGGTCGGCTGCCCTCCATTATGCAGGCAACGCAAGTCCCCGAAATGCCTGTGGGACGTCCCGATAAAAGCATAAGGGACGGGTTTTCAACCTCCTCCAAGCCGTCGTCGCACATCTCGAAAACGCCTATTTCATTTGTTGAACCAAAACGGTTTTTTACAGCTCTTAAAATTCTATAGCTAAAATGCCGCTCGCCCTCAAAATAAAGCACCGTGTCAACGATATGCTCCATGACCTTTGGTCCCGCAATTGCGCCGTCCTTATTGACGTGACCCACGATAAAAATGGGAATTTCCTCGGATTTAGCGGTACGCATGAAAAGGCTTGTACACTCACGCACCTGGGTAATGCTGCCCGAGCTTGAATTTATCTCGCTGAGTGACATTGTCTGTATCGAGTCGATAATTGCAATATCGGGCTTATGCACCGAAATTGTATCGGCTGCGGCTCTTGCGTCGTTGGTGGAAAGCAGGGAGAGATTTTCAGTATCAACGCCAAGACGCTGGGCTCTTATCTTAATCTGGCGGACGCTTTCCTCTCCGGAAATATATAGAATAGTGTAGTTTTCTCCTAAATATTTACAAATTTGCAGAAGCAGTGTGGACTTACCAATGCCAGGTTCTCCTCCCAAAAGTACGAGAGAACCTTTAACAAGTCCGCCGCCGAGGACGCGGTTAAGCTCATTTATTCCCGTAGAATAGCGGACGTCCTCCTCCGCATCGATACCCGAAAGAGTCACAATTTTTGAGGACAAATTAACGGTCTTTATTGAGGAAGTCCCTCCTCTTGACAGTGAGGATTTCGAGGTCTGCACCTCAACAATATCCTCCTCAAAGGTATTCCACTCGCCGCAGGAGGGGCATTTGCCGTTCCACTTAGAGCTTTCATATCCGCACTGACTGCATATGTACACGGTTTTCAATTTTGCCATTTTTATTTTCCTTTCGATATCGTTTCTTTGTAACTGTCCTTATGTAAACATTTTATCCAATTCCCTATATGCCGCTTCCCAATTTTTCTGCGGATTATCCAGTACAACATGATTAATATTTATATTTGATAAGATATCAAGTTCTCTACGCTGCCGTTCCTCCAAAGCCAATATGTAGCCCTCAAAGCCGCTAAGCTTTTTTGATTTGCCGTAAGCGCCATTGCAATGGTAATCTATTACCATATTAAGCCAGTCGTTTCCCCTCTCCTCGACGGCTTTTTTCACGCTTTCGGTTATATTGCTGTTTTTCAAGTATATAACGACAGGGTTCAGCGGCTTGATCATACTGCAAATCTCGACGATATATTCCGCCGATTTTTCACGGCTGAAATCAAAGCGCATCATAGTTTCGCACATTGGGTTTTGAAGCAGCACGCAGTTAAAAACATACCTTTCCTCCGGCTTTTTATTATCGGCAAATTCGCGCCATTTGTCCAGCATAACGGGCTTTTCAGTCTCCCATGGCAGAAAATCATATATTTTATATTAGATAAGTTTTTCAAACAAATCTCCCTGAAACGCTGAAAGCGGAACAATAAGTCCGCCAAATTTACGTTCCGATTTTTCAACTATTTTATTCTGCTCGTCGAGGTGGAATTTTTGAAGTTCCGTCATTTGAATAAAAGCGTGGAACTCATAGTCGGCAGGGTGCGCGCCGCTGCCCTCGTCAAAATACCACATATTAAATTTATCAGCAATATATTTTGACACAGTACTTTTCCCCGAGCATGGCAAGCCCTCAACAATAATCAACTCATGCATATTATACCTCCGTATTTTTCGCAGTCTGCTGGCAAGACGGTCTTAAATTTTTATTTATAATATAAATTTATATATACACTTTTCCGTTTTGCCGTCATTGCGCATATCGTTATCCTCGGACAGCTCCGCTATCTCCATAAGCTCGCCGCCCGCATACTCACATGTCTTTCTCGAAGCGTAATTATCGGGGTCGCAGGTTATTATCAGATACTGTAAGCCATGCTTACGCGCAAGTTCAAACAGCAGCAGACAGGCTTTCACCGCGTAATGATTTCCCCTGTACTCCTCATAAACGGTGTAACCAATGTTGCCGCCGTAATACAGCTTGTCGTTGTGACCGATACGCAGGTCGCATACTCCGACCTTTATTCCATTTTCATTGCATATAGCAAAATGGTACGCGGGTACCCAGTCCCTTTCGGGGTCGCCGTTGTCAGTCTTTTCCAAAAGTAATCGTATCTCACCGTTTTTCAGAAAATCTGTATTTATAAACATAAATTGACCTCCTAAGGGATTATTAAAAGTCGTATGCTTGTCATATTGAATGATTTATATTCATAAGATGTAGAAAAACAAGCTGTTGGAGGGTATATTATGAAAAAATTCAAATGGAACGTCGCATTTGTGGTACTCACATTCTGCGCCTGCGTTGGCGTGATATGCTATGCGGCTGTAAAAATCGACACGGCGGTCACGGTGGACAGCATTGTTGTGCCCGAAACACCCATTATTGTTCTCGACGCAGGACACGGGGGCATGGACGGCGGCTGCTCCACCGCTGACGGAAAAACCGAAAAGGGCATTAACCTTAACATTCTCCTTTCGGTACGTGACATGGGCAGGCTTTTTGGCTATGATGTGGACGTGACACGAGACAAGGACGTTTCCATACACGACAAGGGCGTTACCGGAATAAGAAATCAAAAGGTCTCCGACATGGAAAACCGCCTGGAGCTTTTCAACAAGTACCCAAATGCGGTATGCATTTCCATTCATCAGAACACGTTCAGCGACCCGATATACAGCGGCGCACAGATGTTTTACAGCGACAAAAATCCTGCCAGCGAACAGCTTGCGGGAGTAATGCAGAGGAAATTCGTTGACAATCTCCAGCCGAACAACCAACGTGAGACAAAGCTTTGCGGCAGCGAGCTGTATCTTTGCTATTACTGCAATAATCCCGCTGTAATGGTTGAGTGCGGCTTCCTGTCAAATCCCGATGAGGCGGCTAAGCTTACCGACAAGTCTTATCAGCAAAAGATAGCATTCACGGTATTTTCGGGAATCACCGAATTTACGGCTGCATAGAACCATGTAGAAAATTATACCACAAATCAAGCTTCAAGTCAAATTTTTAAGAAGATACCGCACAGGCTGTTAATATACAGACTGTGCGGTAATTTTGCAATCTCAGAAAATATAATCGGTTATGCAGTCGTACCAATGTACATAGGTTTTTCCGTTAATAACAATATTTTCGCTGTCGGGCAGAAGCTCCGTCCAAGGCTTTCCGTAACGTTCTATTGCCCAATCGTTGCGATTGAACCTGCGCCACAGCACCGTTTTGCCGTTTCTGTCGATAAACTGTTCGCTTACCGCCCCGCTGATATAGGTCTCTATATCCATTACGCAAACGGTATCATATTTCTTTTGGTTTATCTCAACGGTATATCTGCCCGTTATGTCAAGCAAAAATGGTTTATCGGCAGTCATGATCTCCGAACCGTTTCTTGTAATGTCTCCCTTTGCGGAAAAGTTCGTTTCGTTTCCGCAGTTGTCCTCTCCCAAACCCCAGTTTTGCAGGAAATTATCTCCGTCAAGAAACGTATAGTATTTTTTTACCCCGCCGCTGACATGACTTTCAGCAAGCAAGCGGCAATGTGTATCTGTAAGCTGTGCGACAAATGTGCGTTCCGCATAGTCAGCACCGTCAATACGGTTCGCTTCACTCGGTGAATACTGCTTTGCCGTGATATGGACACCATTTATACCGTGCACCTCTGCGCAGAAATCAACAGACATTTCCTCATACTCGCTGCGCTT
>CAMWVF010000042.1 GCA_947177545.1 uncultured Clostridia bacterium
AAATTAACTGACATATGTGCAATGACTCAAACTATGCCTGGCATGGGACAAATGCTATGTCATTGTTAGCATTAGCTGTCGGCTATTGGGTGAAATGTTCTTCCTATATAACAGCATATGGCACTCTGAAGTGTTAGCATTATTTATTATCTCATCATGAATAGTTTTTATTTTGTTGTATGTTGACATTTTATCGGTGAATTTGCTTAAAATTTTGTTGGTAGCCTTATCGTACGCTTTGACCATTTTACCGTAAGTTTCCTTATCATATTTATAGGTCATGCCGAACGTTACCGAGTTTTTGGTCTCACTTAGAACTTCTATCTCATCAAGATTGAATGTCATGGGATCATGATATATCAAAAGCTCGGCTACCATAATAAATTCTTCCATTTCAAAGTCAATATTGAGCTTGATCTTTGTCCTGCATTCTTTAACGGCTTTTCTGAGATACAGATAAAACTCCTGCGCTTCATCACCCATTTGATAGTAATAATACGGCAGGGTGAAGCTTGAAGCAGCTTCAGCGGTAATTCCTCCCGAACGGATAAAAACCGAAGAGGTAATGGTGAAAACGGCTATAATGCATAAAAAAACGGAAATAAATTTTTTAAACATTTTATCTTCCTTTCGCTGTAGATCGTAGGACGGATATTCATACATATATATAATTCCAGATAGCAGAAAGCCTGCTGTTTGTCATGCCGTCTGCAAGAGAAAGCTCCTCAATAGTGGCAAAGCCACCTATTTGGCTTCTCAATGAAATTATATTGTCAGCCAATGTTTCGTCTATACCGGGCAGCTGCATAAAATCGGCTTTCCCGGCGGTATTTACATTTACCTTATATATTTCGGGAGCGACAGTAGCTGTTGTTTCGTTCGGAAACGGAAATGATGTCTCCCAACCGTTATTCACAAAATCGTCATAAAAGCTGCTTGCTGTAGTTTCTGCTTTCGGCGGCAGTCCGCTTGTATCGACATAAACGTAGGGAGTTATGCTGCTAAGCTTGCTCTGCCCTATCCCGCTGACATTCAGCAGGTCGTTTACATCGTAAAAGCCATAGCTGCGGGCGTACTCGACAATTCTTTCGGCAAGAGTCTCCCCTATTCCGTTTATATACGCCAAGTCTTTTGCGGAAGCTGTATTCAGTTCAAGTGGGAAATTGGGATAATACTCCTCCGATGTTGTTTCAAAATCAAAAAATGAATTATCCATTTTTCCTTTGATTGTAATGCTTTGTTCCTGACCGGCGTCCTCAAAATCAGTAATTTCTTCAATTATCCTGCCATCGTCTGTATCCTCTGTCTCAGCGGCAGTTACATCTGTCGTTCCGACCGAAGTTTGTTTAGAGTTCGCTGATGTATCTTTCTGCGGAACAGTTGTAACAGGCGCATAAGATGTTCCCGTTGTCGGCACAGTTTCCTGCACCGCAGCGGTGGTTTCAGGTAAAAGCTCCGCACTGATATAAACGTAGTCCTTGATATTATTAAGCTTTTTATCTCCTATTCCGTCAACGTTCATCAATTCCTCCACCGAATAGAAATATCCGAAGCTTTCTCTGTATGAGACGATATTCTCAGCGATAACCTTGCCTATACCTTTTATCTGCATAAGCTCCTCGATGGTTGCAGTGTTTATATCTATTGGAAACATAACGGCAGAAACCATTTCCGGCTGTACTTCTTCTATGGACAATGAAATTTCCGTAATAGGTTTATCAGATGAACTTTCCCATATTTCATAATTAACAGAGTCTGTACCTTTTGCGCTGTTATTTCCAGAAACACTGCTGTCGGAAAAGCTCTTTAACACAGGAATTGCTTATTCTGTTTTTTCGCTTAAAAATGGATAAATCAAAAATGATGAAATTGCCGAAATTCCTATAACAATAAAAATTATACCTACCTTTTTGGCATTCATATGAGCCATTCCTTTTGAGCAAAGTATGAAAACTTTATTATGAACAAAATATGGCAAAAGGGGCGTATGCCCCTTTTGTAAATATCAGAGAGTTGATGATGCCATGCTGCTGTGTTCAGACGAGCTTTCATTCTTGACGATTTGTATATTGTTGTAAACGTCCATACCCGTACCTGCTGGGATAAGTTTACCGATAATAACATTTTCCTTAAGACCTTGGAGATAATCGCTCTTGCCCTTGATAGCAGCGTCTGTAAGAGCTCTTGTTGTCTCCTGGAAGGAAGCTGCCGAAAGGAAGCTGTCGGAGTTGGAGGACGCTTTAGTGATACCTTGAAGCACAGGAATCGTGGTGGCAAGTGAAAGTCCCTCTTCTCCATTGTCAATGCGCTTCTGTATCTCGGCATTGATAGCGTCGATCTCTCTCTTATCAACCAGCGAACCGGGAAGCATATAGCTTGAACCGCTATCGTCGATCTTCACCTTGCGGAGCATCTGACGGACAATAACCTCGATGTGCTTATCGTTGATATCAACACCCTGCAAACGGTAAACCTTTTGTACCTCGGTGATGATATAGTTCTGTACAGCCTGCTGACCGTTGACTGCCAGAATATCTCCGGGATTAATAGAGCCCTCTGTAAGAGAAGCTCCCGCCTCAACGGTGTCTCCCTCGTGAACCTTTATCTTGAAGCCGTAAGGAACGGGATAATACTCCTCATTGCCTGTTTCTGGATCTGTAATAATAACGTTGCGTATCTTCTTTATTTCCTCCATGCGGACTGTACCGCTAATTCTTGCGATAATTGCCGCATTTTTGGGACGTCTGCTTTCAAAAAGCTCCTCAACACGGGGAAGACCCTGTGTAATATCTTCCGCAGAAGCGATGCCGCCTGTGTGGAACGTTCTCATTGTAAGCTGTGTACCAGGCTCACCGATAGACTGTGCGGAGATTACGCCGACTGCCTCGCCAACCGCAACAAGATTGTTGTTTGCAAGGTTTGCGCCGTAGCACTTAGCGCAAACGCCGTGTTTAGCCTTACAGTTGAGGACAGAGCGGATAGTTACTCTTTCAATGCCACTGTCAACAACCTTTTGAGCGTCACTCTCGGTCATAAGCTTGTTGTGGCTCATGATAAGGTCGCCTGTGTTCGGGTCGCGGAGGTCTTCAAGGAGATAACGTCCGATAAGACGTTCTTTGAGCGGCTCGATCATTTCGTTGCCGTTCTTGATAGTGTAAATCTCGATACCCTCGTCTGTTCCGCAGTCCTCCTCACGGATAATTACGTCCTGTGAAACGTCTACAAGACGTCTTGTAAGGTAACCCGAGTCGGCAGTACGCAGAGCGGTATCAGCAAGACCTTTACGCGCACCACGAGAGGAAATGAAGTACTCCAGAATGTTAAGACCCTCACGGTAATTTGCACGAATAGGCATTTCGATAGTTGAACCCGAGGTATTGGCGATAAGTCCTCGCATACCTGCAAGCTGACGTATCTGGTTGATAGAACCTCTCGCTCCAGAGTCCGCCATCATGAAGATAGGATTATACTTGTCAAGACCGTCTTTCAGGGCAGTAGTTACCTCGTCTGTAGCCTTGTTCCAGATGTCGATAAATCTCTTTGACTTTTCCGCCGCAGAAATAAAGCCTCTCTTGAAAAGCTTGTTTATCTTCTCTACCTGTGCGTCTGCGTCGGCAAGAATATCCTTCTTTGCTCCCGGGATTTCAGCGTCGCATACGGCAACGGTAATTGCCGCTCTTGTAGAGAATTTGAAGCCCAAAGCCTTTACCTTATCAAGAACCTCTGAGGTCGTTGCTGTACCGTGAATACGGATACAACGCTCGATAATATCGGAAAGCTGTCCTCTTTTTACAAGGAAGTCAATTTCAAGGTCAAACTGCTTATCGGAATTTGTTCTGTCAACATATCCTAAATTCTGAGGAATATTCTCATTAAAGATAATTCTTCCCACAGTACACTCTATAAGCTTGGAAACCGTTCTTCCGCCTATATCCTTTGAAACTCTTACCTTGATAGGAGCGTGAATTGAAATCACGCCGCTACTGTAAGCCATAAGAGCCTCGTTCACATCGCGGAACACCTTTCCTGCGCCCTTTTCGATATAGTTGCCGTTTTCGTCCTTATCCTCTTTTTTCATTGTCAGATAGTAGGAGCCGAGAACCATATCCTGCGACGGAACCGCAACAGGACGTCCGTCGGAGGGTTTAAGGAGGTTATTTGCGGCAAGCATGAGAAATCTTGCTTCAGCCTGCGCTTCTGCCGAAAGAGGCAGGTGAACAGCCATCTGGTCGCCGTCAAAGTCAGCGTTATAAGCTGTACAAACCAGCGGGTGAAGCTTCAGCGCACGACCCTCAACGAGGATAGGCTCAAACGCCTGAATACCCAGTCTGTGGAGGGTCGGAGCACGGTTCAGCAGAACGGGGTGATCCTTGATAACATTTTCAAGAGCGTCCCAAACATCATTTTCCGCTCTGTCCACCTTTTTGCGGGCAGACTTGATATTTGTAGCCTTGCCTGTATCAACAAGACGCTTCATTACGAAAGGCTTGAAAAGCTCCAATGCCATTTCCTTAGGCAGACCGCACTGGAACATTTTAAGCTCCGGACCTACTACGATAACGGAACGTCCCGAGTAGTCAACACGCTTACCCAAAAGGTTCTGACGGAAACGTCCCTGCTTACCTTTAAGCATATCGGAAAGAGATTTAAGAGCACGGTTATTGGGTCCCGTAACGGGTCTGCCGTGTCTGCCGTTGTCGATAAGCGCGTCAACAGCTTCCTGCAACATTCTCTTTTCGTTTCTGATGATGATGTCGGGGGCTTCAAGCTCCAACATCTTTTTAAGACGGTTGTTACGATTGATAACACGTCTATAAAGGTCGTTAAGGTCGGAAGTACCGTATCTGCCGCCGTCCAGCATTATCATAGGACGGATATCGGGAGGGATAACGGGAAGCACGTTTATTACCATCCACTCGGGCTTATTTCCCGAAAGACGGAATGCTTCGATTATTTCAAGTCTCTTTAGGAGCTTTATCTTCTTCTGACCCTGTGGCAGGTCTGCAAGTTCGGTTTTAAGTTCGTTTGCAGTCCAGATAAGGTTATTTACCCAATTGTCCTTATCGGCAATTTCGTCAAACTCACCTGTCATGTTGGCTTCGCCTATCTTTTCAAAGAATATCTTCTCAATATACTCGGAGCCTGTTTCAACAGCAATAAGAGGAAGTCCCGGCTCCATGCGCTTTCTGTTATACGTGAGAATTTCCTCTCTGTAAGTGGTTCTTGAAACAACATCGCCGACGTTATAGTTTTCGCTTTCACCGTCCTCGGAGATAACATAGTAACGTTTTGCAAGGAAGTCCTTTATCCTGTCCTCGTCAATGCCTGTTACCTTAGAGAATTCCGAAAGGTGCAAATTTATATAGTTATCGTATCTGTCGTGGCTGTACTCTTCAAGAAGCTCGTTTACGGCTTCCGCGCCCATGTCGGCATAGAAATCGTCCTCGTACTTCTCGCGCATATCCGCGTACTCCTTTTCTGTAAGGAGCTGCTTTTTCATAAGCTCGGTGCTGCCGGGGTCGATAACGATATACTTTGTGAAATACAGAACCTCTTCAAGACGCTTTTGAGATACTTCGATGACCTGACCTATTCTTGAGGGAGTGCCCTTAAAATACCATATGTGGGACGCGGGAGCTGCAAGCTCGATATGTCCCATACGCTCGCGGCGAACCTTTGAGCGTGTTACCTCAACGCCGCAGCGGTCGCATATTTTGCCCTTAAAGCGTATTTTTTTGTACTTTCCGCAGTGACATTCCCAGTCCTTCTGCGGTCCGAATATCCTTTCGCAGAAAAGACCGTCACGCTCGGGCTTTTGTGTTCTGTAGTTAATAGTTTCGGGTCTTGTTACCTCACCGTGGGACCAAGTCCTTATTTGGTCGGGGGAAGCAAGCCCTATTTTAATAGATTCAAACGCATTGAATTCCAAATATAACACTCCTTATAAACATATTGTTTCAGCGGTTAATGTTCTTTCCGCCCTTTTGTCTGACGGAAAGAACCGAGTGTATGGTCGTCAGATCAAGTCATCATCGTCCCCGAAAGAGAAGTCATCTTCCTCGTCGTCTTCTTCGTCACTGTCAAAGCTGTCAAAATCGTCGTCGTCTTCGTCCTCGTCTCCATCTTCAAATGAGAAGCCGTCGTCAAGATCGCCGTCGCCGAGGGTCAAATCCATATCCTCAGCGTCCGAAACAGGCTGTGGAATAATATCGTCGTCGTCCTCAAATGTCTGTTTGAGGTCGATCTCCTCATCGTTTTCATCAAGAACCTTAACATTGAGACAGAGGGACTGAAGCTCCTTAACAAGAACCTTAAAGGACTCAGGAATTCCCGGCTTGGGAACGTTTTGTCCCTTAACTATAGCCTCATATGTCTTGACACGTCCGACTGTATCGTCAGATTTAACGGTAAGAATTTCCTGCAAGGTGTAGGCTGCACCGTAAGCTTCAAGCGCCCAAACCTCCATTTCTCCAAAACGCTGACCGCCGAACTGGGCTTTACCGCCAAGAGGCTGCTGGGTAACAAGAGAGTAAGGTCCTACCGAACGTGCGTGAATTTTATCGTCAACAAGGTGGTGGAGCTTAAGGTAATACATATAACCGACTGTAACAGGGTTGTCAAACTTGTCGCCTGTTCTGCCGTCGTAAAGAACGGTCTTTCCGTCCTCGCTCATACCTGCTGCTTTGAAGCACTCGCGGATATCGTCCTCGTGCGCGCCGTCAAAAACAGGAGTCATAATCTTCCAGCCAAGCTTTTTGGCAGCCATACCCAAATGCACTTCAAGCACCTGACCGATGTTCATACGTGAAGGTACGCCCAAAGGATTAAGCACTATATCAAGAGGCGTGCCGTCAGGCAGGAACGGCATATCCTCGGACTTGAGAATACGGGAAACAACACCCTTATTTCCGTGACGACCAGCCATTTTGTCGCCCACTGAAATCTTACGCTTCTGAGCAATATAACATCTTACAAGCATATTTACGCCCGGAGCAAGCTCCTCGGAATTTTCTCTTGTAAATACTTTTACATCAATAATTACGCCCGATTCGCCGTGAGGTACTTTAAGAGAGTTATCCCTTACTTCCCTCGCCTTTTCGCCGAAGATAGCGCGGAGCAGTCTTTCCTCTGCGGTAAGCTCAGTCTCGCCCTTAGGCGTTACCTTACCGACGAGAATGTCGCCTGCACGGACTTCTGCGCCTATGCGGATAATTCCTCGGTCGTCCAAGTCTTTGAGAGCGTCCTCGCCCACGTTGGGGATATCTCTCGTAATTTCCTCGGGACCAAGCTTTGTGTCACGGGATTCTATCTCATACTCCTCAATATGAACGGAAGTGTAGATATCCTCACGAACAACCCTTTCGTTAAGAAGAACGGCGTCCTCGTAGTTGTAGCCCTCCCAAGTCATAAAGCCGATAAGAGCGTTTTTACCGATAGAAATCTCGCCGTTGCTTGTAGCGGGACCATCGGCAAGAACCTGTCCAACATGAACCTCCTCGCCCTTTGAAACGATAGGACGCTGATTCACGCAAGTACCCTGGTTGGAACGTTTGAATTTGATAAGCTTATAGCTGTGAGTTGCACCGGTGCCCTCTTTAATAACTATCTCGTCGGCAGAAACACGGTCAACAACGCCGTCATGCTTTGAAATTACGCACACGCCAGAGTCAACAGCGGATTTGTACTCCATACCAGTGCCGACAATAGGCGACTCTGTTTTAAGG
>CAMWVF010000043.1 GCA_947177545.1 uncultured Clostridia bacterium
AATACATCTATTGTTGTTAATGGAGTAAGACTTGGTGACACGTTAAGTAAAGTAAATTCCATTTTTGGTGAACCAGATAACGAAAATAAAAATGGTCCTATTGTTATTTACGAAGATAAAAACACCGGAAAGGGCTGCATTGGCTTTTGGTTTAATGACAGTGGGAATTTATATTCAATTACGTTAATTAGACAATGAAACAAAAACAGTATCTGAAATTAGCATTACGTATGCTGATTTTAACAAAGAATATTCATATTCTGATTCTAACACAGGAGGATAAAAAAATGTACAGTGATTCAATCAAAAACGGAGCAAATAACGCTCCACACCGCGCGCTTTTTCATGCGCTTGGTCTTACAAACGAGGAGATTTCCCGTCCAATGGTAGGAATTGTAAGCTCCTACAACGAGATAGTTCCGGGACACATGAACATCGACAAGATAGTTGACGCCGTTAAGCTTGGCGTTGCAATGGCGGGGGGAACTCCCGTCGTATTCCCTGCAATCGCTGTCTGCGACGGCATTGCAATGGGTCACAGGGGTATGAAGTACTCACTCGTTACCCGCGACCTTATTGCCGACAGCACCGAGGCTATGGCTCTTGCTCACGGCTTTGACGCATTGGTAATGGTTCCCAACTGCGACAAGAACGTCCCCGGACTGCTTATGGCTGCTGCAAGACTGAATATCCCCGCAATTTTCGTAAGCGGCGGACCTATGCTTGCTGGACGTGTTGACGGCAAAAAGACAAGCTTCTCCAGCATTTCCGAGGCTGTGGGACAGTTCGCAGCAGGCACTATTGATGCGGACAAGCTTGAAGAGTACGAGAAAAAGGGCTGTCCCACCTGCGGCTCTTGTTCGGGTATGTACACAGCAAACTCTATGAACTGCCTTACCGAGGTTTTGGGTATGGCTCTCAGGGGCAACGGTACTATCCCTGCAGTGTACTCACAGCGTATTGAGCTTGCAAAGCACGCAGGAATGAAGATAATGGAGCTTCTCGAAAAGGACATCAAGCCACTTGACATTATGACTGAAAAGGCTTTCATGAATGCTCTCACCGTGGATATGGCGCTGGGCTGCTCAACAAATAGTATGCTCCATCTGCCTGCGATTGCACACGAATGCGGAATAAACATCAACCTTTACATTGCAAACGATATAAGCTCCAAAACTCCCAATCTCTGTCACCTTGCACCTGCGGGTCACACCTATATTGAGGAATTGGACGAAGCAGGCGGCGTGTACGCAGTAATGAACGAGCTTTCCAAGAAAAACCTGCTGAACCTTGACTGCATGACCGCAACGGGCAAGACCGTGGGCGAAAACATTTCCGGTTGCGTAAACAAGGACACTGAGGTTATCCGTCCCATTGAAAATCCATACAGTCAGACAGGCGGAATTGCAGTGCTTCGCGGAAATCTTGCTCCCGACAGTTGTGTGGTAAAGCGCAGCGCAGTCTGTGAGGAAATGCTTATACACAGTGGTCCCGCAAGAGTTTTCGACTGCGAGGAGGACGCTATGGCTGCTATCACGGGCGGCAAAATAAAGGCTGGGGACGTTGTGGTTATCCGCTACGAGGGACCAAAGGGCGGACCCGGTATGCGTGAAATGCTGAACCCAACCTCCGCGATAATGGGCATGGGTCTGGGCAGCAAGGTGGCTCTCATCACCGACGGACGTTTCAGCGGCGCAACACGTGGCGCGGCGATAGGTCACGTTTCCCCCGAGGCGGCTGTAGGCGGCGTTATCGGCGTTGTTGAGGAGGGGGACACTATCTCCATAAACATTCCCAAAAACACCATTACTCTGGACGTCCCGCAGGAGGAGATAGACCGCAGGCTTGCGGCGTTCACACCCAAGACCAAGGAGCTTCACGGCTATCTGAAACGCTATGCGAAAATGGTTACGTCGGGTTCCACAGGGGCTATTTTAAAGGACTGATTTTATGAGTAAAGCAAAAAAGATTGTCATAAGGGTGCTGTTGATTATTTTTGTGATAATTTCGTTGTGCTCGATTACTTTAAACGTTATTGCAATTGTCAACGGACTTTCCGGAAGAGTTTTTCCTACAGAAATTATTTCCAAAAACGGCTGTGATGTACTGCGTATTCCTTCTCTCGCTGATCAACGTGACAGCCATAGTTTATTCATTGTAAGCGATGACGGCGTGATTGAAATAAACAGCATTGACAAAGGTTGGGAATTGATTCCGAAAAAAAGCGGTCGCTGTGTAGTTGTAAGTAAACTCCTTTATGGAGGACATCTATATGCAGACTATAATATGTATGACATAACCGTTGATGAAAATTTAAAAATCAGTTATACCAAGAAAAACATTTATAAATTTTCTCCTGCTAATCTTTTTCATGGGTCGTATGCGGACAGCAAAATAAGTAGTAAAATAACTCTTAAAACTAACGGCGGCTCTGTAATTCTTTCAGATGATACGGTGAGGGAATTGCGTCATGAGATAGACAGTATTTACGGAAATGAAAACGTCTGCAAATTTTCTCCCGACATTACGGATTGTGCAAAAATAATATTTGAGAAAAATTATAGTGATGATACAAGGTTTGTATGTGAATTTTATGTATCCAAGGACAGGTTTTATTACTGTAATATTATTGCAGGAAATGAGGAGTGGCACGAATTTGTCCCCGAAGATTTTTGCAGCCTTGACAGAATAAACGAACTGCTTGATTTAAAGGATTGATACTATGAATAAAAAATTAACTTTTGGCAAAGTTTTGGGCATAATTTTTTGTGTACTTGCGGCGGCGGGGACAGTCCTGCTGCTGCTTGTAAACGGCTATTTCGGCGGACAGATGAAGCTTATCGACAAGTTTTATACCACAATTGAGCGTGACGATTTTGATGGCTTTAAGGCTTGCTTTGCCGAAGATATAAGCAGCGAAGTAATGGAGGAACATTTTTCTGAATTTAAAAATGTTATTTCAATTTTGCAGGATAACGAGAAAATTCATGCAAAAGTTGAATTTGTTCAACGAGTAAGTCTTTCAAGTAATTTATTTTCTAATAATTCAGATTGTTATGTGGTATATGATGTAACAATTTATAATGATGAGGAACACAAAGAATTTAGACAGGTTTTTCCAATGGAGCGTGAGGGAGGAAAATGGGTTTTTGATTTCTATTCTCCCTACTATCCTATTTTTCTGTAAAAAGGAGGTTAAGCCCGATGAAACGTCTTGTAATAGGCATGATTGCCCACGTTGACTCGGGCAAAACCACCTTGTCGGAGGCTATGCTCTACCGCGCGGGAGAGACCCGCCGTCTCGGTCGGGTGGACAACGGGGACGCTTTCCTCGACACCTACGACGTTGAGCGGAGCAGGGGAATTACAGTTTTTTCCAAGCAAGCCGTCCTGCGGTTCGGGGACTGCGAGCTGACTATCCTCGACACCCCGGGGCACGCGGATTTTTCCGCCGAGACGGAGCGGGCTTTGCAGGCTTTGGACTATGCCGTCCTCGTCATAAGCGGCACGGACGGGGTACAGAGCCATACCGAGACCCTTTGGCGGCTTCTTGCGAGATATAAAGTTCCAACTTTCATTTTTGTTAATAAAATGGACATATCCGCTTTTGAAAGAAGCGTCCTTATGGGTGGACTTTCTTCCGCTCTTTCGGGAGGTTGCGTAAATTTTTCCGCCCCCGATTTTTTCGAGGACGCCGCTCTTACAGACGAAAATTTAATGAATGCTTTCCTTGAAACGGGGGAAATTTCCGATACCGAGATTGCAAAAGCCGTCTCGGAAAGGAAGCTTTTCCCTTGCTTTTTCGGTTCTGCATTAAAGCTGAACGGCGTAGACGAGCTGCTGACAGGGATAGAGCGTTACACTGAAAATAAATACGATAATTCCGATTTTGGAGCGATAGTTTATAAAATCACGGACGACAAGGGAACAAGACTTACCCACATCAAGATAACAGGTGGAGGTCTTAAAGTCCGTACCGCAATCGGAGATGAAAAGGTCAGCCGAATTCGCATTTATTCGGGGGCGAAGTTCAAAGCCGCTGACGAGGTTTTTGCAGGCTCGGTCTGCGCTGTTGAGGGGCTTTCAAAAACCTTTTCAGGTCAGCGTCTCGGCTTTGAGACAGGAAAAAACAGGGAATTTTTCCCGCTTTTAGAGCCTGTTATGACATATCGTCTCCTGTTGCCTGACGGAGCGGACAAGCACACCGTTCTGACCCAAATGCGGCGGCTTGAAGAGGAAGACCCCCAACTGCACGTCCTATGGAACGAAAGCTTGCAGGAAATACACGTCCGCCTAATGGGCAAGATACAGCTTGAAATACTGCAAACAGTAATGGCGGAACGCTTCGGGCTGCGTGCAGAATTTGCAGAGGGCAGCATTTTGTACAAGGAAACCATAGCCGAGCCAGTGGAAGGCGTGGGGCATTACGAGCCTTTGCGGCACTATGCGGAGGTACATTTGCTCCTTGAGCCTGCTGAGCAGGGCAGCGGCTTGCAGTTTTTGGCGGACTGCCGTGAGGAAATTTTAGATAAGAACTTCCAGCGATTGGTACTTACACATCTTGAAGAAAAGCAGCATGTTGGCGCGCTGACAGGCTCGCCCATAACAGATATGAAAATCACTGTTGTGGCGGGAAAAGCTCACCTCAAACACACCGAGGGGGGAGATTTCCGACAGGCAACCTATCGTGCGGTGCGGCAGGGTCTCCGTTCGGCGAAAAGCGTCCTTTTGGAGCCTTGGTACGGCTTTCGTCTTGAAGTGCCGTCTGAAAATGTGGGCAGGGCTATGTCAGATTTGCAGCGTATGTCTGCCGATTTCGATCCGCCCATGCAGAATGGTGGTACAGCAGTACTTACGGGAAAAGTCCCCGCCTCCGAGTTTGCGGACTACAGCACCGAGGTCATGAGCTACACAAGCGGCAGAGGACGGCTGACATTTAGTCTGGACGGCTACTACCCCTGTCACAATGCGGAGGAAGTTATTTCTAAAATCGGTTATGACTGTGACGGCGACCTTGAAAACACCGCCGACAGCGTTTTTTGCTCCCACGGGGCGGGGTATGTTGTACCGTGGAACGAGGTTCGCAGTCATATGCACGTTTCCAGCGGCATAAGCTTCGGCAATTCGGAGGACGAGGCAGAGGTGGATCTCAAAATTACTCCCAAGCAGATTTCCGATTACCGCTCACGTCTTGCGGAAGATAAGGAGCTTATGGAAATTTTCGAGCGAACATACGGAAAAATAAATCGCGACCCTCGGCACGCCCTGCACACCGAAAAGCAAGTCCGCCAGAAAAAGGAAAAGCCCGTGCCCATGCAGACAGGGGAGGAGTACCTTTTGGTGGACGGCTACAACATAATTTTCTCCTGGGACGAACTTAACGAGGTCGCAAAGGATAATCTCGACCTTGCGCGAAGTATGCTGATAAACACTCTCTGCAACTATCAGGGGTTTAAGCGGTGTCATTTGATTTTGGTTTTTGACGCCTACAAGGTCAAGGGGAACGTCCGCGAGGTGGAGCAAGTCCACAACATCAGCGTGGTGTACACCAAAGAGGCGGAGACTGCCGATATGTACATCGAAAAGGTTACCAACGCACTGAAAAACGAGGCAGGAAAAAACTGCCGCGTCCGCGTGGCGACCTCGGACGGAACGGAACAGATAATCATTCTCGGAAACGGTGCGTACCGCGTTTCCGCAAAGGAATTTCACGATGAGGTAAAGCTTGTGGAAAAGGCTATTCGCGAATATATAAAATAAGGGACGAGTACAGTGCTCGTCCCTTATTTTATATACAGCTTAAAAGCTGTACTGTAGGTTTAAAATGTATACTAACAGTACAAATAACGCACGATTGTCTTTCAGAGTACTATCAGCACTAAAAATATACTGATAGTTCAAAAATCTGACAGACAGTACTACTCTTTTATCTTGCCCTTGCAGAAGCTGTCAATGTAACGGTCTATGCACCGCTCAATAATGGCAACGGCTTCGTCTCTGCCTTTCATTTCGTCAATGACCGTCTCCTTGCCCTCCAGTGATTTATACACCGTAAAGAAGTGGGACATCTCGTTAAAAACGTGCTGTGGCAGCTCGCTTATGTCGGTGTAGCTGTTGTAAGTGGGATCATTAAAGGGTATGGCGATTATCTTGTCGTCACGCGCTCCGTTGTCAAGCATGGAGATAACTCCGATAGGGTAGCACTTCACCAGTGCAAGCGAGCAAATGGACTCGGAGCAAAGCACCAGTACGTCCAGCGGGTCGCCGTCCTCGGCGTAGGTGCGGGGTATAAAGCCGTAGTTTGCAGGGTAGTGGGTGGAGGTGTACAGCACCCTGTCCAGCAAAAGGAAACCCGTTTTCTTGTCAAGCTCGTACTTCATTTTGCTGCCCTTTTCGATTTCGATTACCGCATAAAAATTCTCCTTGGTAATGCGGTTGGGGGATATGTCGTGCCATATATTCATAGTTATCTATCCTTTCTTTTTTTGTAAATTTCTTCATCTTCTGCTATAATGTATTTGGGACGTTTTTTCACTTCCATGTAAGTCTTAGCAAGGTACTGTCCCAAAACTCCCGTGCAGAAAAGCTGTAGTCCGCCGACAAAACAAACGGCGCAAAGTACACCTAAAAACGCCGAAGCCACAGCGATTGCAAAGATAAGCAGTATCACAGCCGCAATAAAAAGCAGAATTGCCAAAATTACAGAGAATACCAGCGGTGCAGTTGAAAAGGCAATTATGCCGTCAAAAGCATATTTCAGCAGCTTCCAAAAATTCCAAGTGGACTTGCCTGCCGCACGCTCCACATTTTCGTATTCTATATACTTTGTGCGGAAGCCAACCCAACTGAAAATACCTTTTGAAAATCGGTTGTACTCCTGCATTGACAGTATTGCGTCCACCATTTGGCGGGTCATGAAGCGGAAGTCGGAGGTGCTTTCCTCAATGCGTGTTTGGGAAATTTTGTTGATTACCTTATAAAAGCTTTTGGAAAAGAAGGACAACAGCTTCGGTTCGCCCTTTCGGGAGGTGCGCTTTGTGGTGGTGCAGTCGTATGCACCGCTTAAAATGTATTCATACATCTGCGGAATGAATTCGGGAGGGTGCTGCAAATCAGCGTCCAGAATAACAGCATAATCTCCTTTGGAGTGTTCCAGACCTGCAAGCATACCCGCCTCCTTGCCAAAATTGCGGCTGAACGAGATGTAGCGGAAACGCCCGTCATCCTGCGAATAATCACGGAGAATGTCAAGTGTAGCGTCCCGTGAGCCGTCGTTTATGAATAGAAATTCAAATTCAAGGTGAGGGTACTTATCCGACATGCCGTCAGTAACACGGAGAATCTCCTCACGAAAAAGCGGCAAGACTTCCTGTTCATTATAGCATGGTACGATTATAGAAATTAATTCTTTTTCCATTTGTGGTTTTCCTTTTTTTATTTTTTACTGTACTTTTTAGTACGCTTAAAAGCCATAGTACCGTTACATCACTGCGCCTTGCCGAGGAACGCCGCACCGATTATTCCCGCGTCGTTTCCGAGACTTGCTACGGTTATTTCGGTGTTCTTGTCCAGCATTCTTGTATAGACTTCCTTTTTAACAAGCTCTATCATGGGTACCATAAGCGGGTCGCCCTCATTGCATACGCCGCCGCCGATACACAGAATGTCGGGCTGGAAAATATTGATAACATTGGTA
>CAMWVF010000044.1 GCA_947177545.1 uncultured Clostridia bacterium
CACGCTCCAAATATGTGTCCTTGTCAAAGGTTATGGTTACTGTGGGGGCTTCGGTATCAACCATAACAATAGTTATTGTGTATGCGGCTGTACCCATATTTCCCGCTTCGTCATATGCTTTAACGATAAATACATACTCGCCCTCTGCCGCGTTTTCTACTTTAACGCGGTTATTTTCGTCAATTTCGGTTTCGGCGTCGTTGACAAACGCTTCGAGCTTTGTTACGCCGATATTGTCTGTTGCTATTATTTCGGCGGTAATTGTATCTCCGACAGAATATGAATCCTTGTCAAAAACAAGTTCAACAACAGGCGCTTCGGTATCAGCTTCGGAATTATCCTCAACAGTAATTTCCGCGGAGGCGGTAATGGTTTTTCCCGCTGTGGTTACAGCGTTCGCCGTCAAAGTATATGTTCCCGCCACTGTTGTGTCGAGAATATATTTTCCGTCGGCAACAGCTACAGCTTCGCCATTTAATGTGTATTCTGTACTTGCGATTTTATTTTCAAGAGTGATATTTACCGTGAAATATGCTTCGTCGCCTATGGAAACATTTTCAGATGAAGATGTTACGGATATGGTGGGAACAGAATTGTCAACAATAATCTCATATTCCTTAACATCGGATTTTCCCGACCAGTCAAAGGCTCTTACAACAACAGGATATTTGCCGTCCTTATTAGGCATAGTAAGAGTGAAATTGCCGTTGTCGTCAACAGTCACGGGAGTATTTTTATTGAATATTACTGAATACCAAGAGATTTCGGTATTGTTAAGATTTTCGATTTTGGCGTTGATGACTTGTTTTCTGTCCGCATACTGAGGCAGATCGACAGAGATTTCGGGAGCGGAGGCTTCCTGTTTATCGGGGTCAATATCGGCATAGCTGTCCGCTGGGTCGCATACTATCGTTTTCTTCGCAATAACAGTATTTTCTCCATCGCTGACTGTGCAAATAATCTCATAGCTGCCTGTTTCCGAAATTGAAGCATTTGTAATAAGGCTGTCGCTGTCCGCAAAGCTTACCTTATCGCTTTCACTTGACCATTCTATAGCAATATCCGATTTAAGGCAATCATCTGAAATATCCGCGTGGATATTTATAGGTACGTTTACCTTTGTTGCATTTTTTGAAATAATTTCCGCAGTCGGTTCCGCATTGGAATATTCGGGCAGAGCGGCTTCTTTCGACATAATTGTAATATCGAAAAGTTCGGGAGTTTTTCCGTCTGAGGACGCGGTAAGCTGTACCTCCAGCTTCACATATCTTCCGCTAAGCTCGGATATATCCTCGTAATTATTTATTGAAACAGGCTCGCCGAAATCAATTCCGTCATTGCAAGCCGAAGCGGATACCGATATTTTTCCATCGCCGAAACGCTTGCCGTTCCAATAAATATGCGTCCAGTCAACGTTATCCTTTTCGCTGTCAAAGGTTACTGACCAACTTCCTTTTTCCTTATACTTGCTTACAGGCAGAATTACGTCGTCAATATATATGATATGGGGTTTTCCCTCTCTGTCATAATATACGCAGGAGGAATTTTGAGTAAGCTCCGCGAAGCCGTCTAAAGAATTTGTGACGGACAGAGGCAAGTCGATCGTCTTTATATCCTCAATAGAGATTCTGTCTAAATTCCATTCAAGCGTAACGCTTCCGTCCGCGTTTTCCGTAACATTTGCGGGTTCGGGCGTTACTTTGGTAAGGTCTATGGAATTTTTGTCGGTTACCGTTGTTCTGAACGTCGTATTTCTTCCCGCAACATTAAATACCTCAGAGGCAAAGTACGACATTATCTTGCCAATGTCGGCAGCGGTAGGAGCGTTTTTGTAGATACCGTTGCTGTTGATTGCAATGTTCTGCATTTGGAGAGTACCGGTACCTATCATCATTGCAAAGATTCGGATATTGTTTTCTCCCGCTTTTGTTGCCGAATTAAGGGAAGCGGTCACAGATTCGTCCTCGCCGTCAGAGAGAAGAATTATATATTTTTGACGGCTGTCGTCGCTCATTGTATTGAACATTTCAAGAGCCTTGTCTATACCTAAATATATTCTTGTTCCACCGTTTGCATACAAATTATTGACAGCATTGTTTAACAAAGTTTTGTCAGATGTAAGAGACTGTCTCACGTTTGTACCATATGTAAAACCGATAACAGCGCAGCGGTCATTGTCTTTCATTTGAGAAATTATTTCTTTGGCGGCTGATTTTGTATTTGTCATTCTGCTGCCGCGCATACTTCCCGATTCGTCAACAACAAGAATAAGGTCTATGGCATTTTCATTTACATCTGCGTTTCCGAAGCCGCTTAAACCGAATTTAATATTTACGCTGTCGTCATCTTCGGAAAGAGTTGATTTATCGGATGACAAAGTTATTTTTACGCCCTTTCCGCTTTCGGTATCTCCGTAAATCTTTTCAAGCTCCGTTGCCTCTCCCGCTTCCTTTTCCGCAAGAATAAGCTGGTCGGGTACAGCAAGGCTGACCCCGTCTAAGGAGCCTTCGTTAAAATCTTCATCTAATGTATATGTCTTAATAATTCCCTTTGATTTGGGTTTCACCATATCAAAGTTTGCGCCCGTGATATTGAAAAGGCTTCCGTTAAAATTTATCGTATCGGCACATACAAAGCCTGTTACCGTTGTGTCATAGGTATTAAAGGTCACATTTCCCTTTGGCGCGTACATTGCTCCGTTAATATTTATCTGCGAACCGTTGATAGTGATATTTCCGTTCTTGGAGTAAAGAAAAACACGTCCCGTACTTTTAAAATCCTGAACGTTGTATGTAATATTTCCTTCTGCAATTATATAGCAGTCACCCTCAAAGGTCGTGCCGCTGATAATTACTTCGCCGCCGACTTTTATGGAACTGTTTATGATATTTCTGTCCTGAACATATGCGGGGCTTTCCTCAAAATATTCGTAAGGCTGAGCGTTGTCCTCTATTGCTTCATCATGATCAGGCATAGCGATCGCGTTTGCCACTTCGTTTCTTTCGGTAATTTCGGTTATCCAACCGTTTGTTGTAATAGTACCCGCTGCGTCTATTTTACCGTTTACATAAAGCTCAGAGCCGCCATAGGTAAAATTATTTCCGGTATAAATATCCCCTGTAAAATAGCTTTTCCAACCGTAGAGACTTACTCCCTGCGATGTGCTGCCCGAAAATATTGTATAATCTGCTTTTGTTGG
The DNA here is from genome assembly GCA_947177545.1 of uncultured Clostridia bacterium. Taxonomy (GTDB): domain Bacteria; phylum Bacillota; class Clostridia; order Oscillospirales; family Ruminococcaceae; genus RGIG8773. The sequence continues at coordinate 3,200 of CAMWVF010000044.1, forward strand.
TTCTTCATTGTCCCACTCACATATAAAATAATTTTTTATTTCTACGCCCCAAGTATCACCATATTCAGAGTCATAGTAATTATTCCATTTACCTGCCGTTCTTACGCTATTATCACCATAAATATGAATGTAATGTTCGTAATCATAATTTGGCTCACCGTCATCCCAATTGGTGTACTGAAATGGCTCACCGGTTATCCATTTCCATTCGCCTTCAGCGCTGTCGCGATACCCTCCAAGCCAATACATTAAATAAGAACCATTCGAATATGTCAATTCGGTAATAAAATCGTTTTCAGCACTATCTGTTATTGTTGCAAGATGACCTCCAAGATTTTTGCAGTATTCTTTCGCCTGACTCCAATTCATAACTATGTTTATAACCGAATAAGAATGTCCATTGTATTCGTATTTTATATTTTGCGACGCATACGGCAGAACATTATTATTTACTTCATCATAGTTTATTTCGTCAATGACATCATCATTAATGATATCCTCCACCGTTGAATCCTCAATAATTTCGTCATCCTCCGAAATAATATCAGCATTCAAGATATCATTTCTAACCGATTCAGCATAAATGGGCAGCCAAATATCGGGAACCATTGTCATAGCCATAGCAGCAGACAATGTTCCCGCAAGTATTCGGCTCAATTTTTTTCGCACACTAAATTTCAGCATTTGCAAATCCTCCGTTTTTAACTTTTACTTTGTATTCTAATTTCCCGAAATATGATAACCTTTTTTCTGCATAAAAACTTCGACAAGTATTAATACAGGTACGGATAAAATTGTTGTCAGTACCATATAACCATACCAAATATTAAATATGAGCATAAATATAGATAATGCCGAAAACAAAATATATAATACCAAGGAAGTTATTCTGCTTTTCTTTCTTTTTCTTTCAGAAAGAATTTTATGCCTGTTTTTAACCGGAGCAAATTTAATTATAGGAACAAGCCCAATCAATAGAATTGTTATAGAAGCATAAATATTCATATCTATTCGGTCAAATAATCTGCTAACAAAATACGTTAAAATAAAAGTGCATACAAAAGCAACGTTACACCGCCAATACGCTTCTGCATGATAACCACCCGTATATGAACGAAGAAAAATAAAACAGACCATAAATACAAGTCCCGCAGTTAAATCACCCAGCAACAAGCTACATACAATAATCATTACAAAATTTATAAGCGATGACAATGTTATCTCTATACCATATTTATATACATCAAGCATTTCTTCATCGTCTATTGGCATATTTTTGCTAATAAATTTAACAATGTTTTTAGATATTTTATCCATACTATCACCCTAATTTAAAATTATATTACATCTTTCGACAAGTTTAGTCAATATTTATGGTAAGTATTGCAATATATTGTTAAGTTTTAAAAAATAAAAGCGGATAACAATTATTTGCTATCCGCCTTTAAATTATTTTGACTTTTTAGTCAACATTGCAGGTTCCTTAAACTGGTGAAGACCATAGTGCGAAGCTGTTCCACAAGCTTTTTTAGCCATATTTTCAGCGGCTGAAGCAATAAACTTTGCAATCTTTTTTTTCATTTCTAGACCTCCTTTCATAAAAATACAACTTTACAATAAAATAGTACATTATAATTATTTTTATGTCAACCGCCCAGGTAATTTTATCGCTGTTTAGGGAAGTTTGTTATGTCAATACATATTTCTATAACATTTGCTTATACATAATAACTTGACAATAAAACATATTTTTGTCCTCGTAAAAGTTTGCAATGCCGCTATATTTCTCAGCAATTGATTTGATCGTTTTTATTCCATAACCGTGAGTATTATCATCATCTTTTGTGCTTACCAAATCACAGTTGTTTTTTAAAACCGATTCTTTTATAGAATTTGAAATCATCACGTGTATTTTATCGTCATCCGAATTTATGGAAACTTCAATAAGACTATTATTGCATTTTCCAGCTGCCTCTATTGCATTATCAAGCATATTTCCTAAAAGATTGCATAAATCAGTATCTTCAACACCCCTCATATTACTCGAAGATACACATAAGACTTCAATTCCATGTTCCTTTGCGATACTTAATTTTGAGTTAAGTATCGCATTTATAAAATCATTTCCCACATCAATAAACATTTCAAGTTTAGCAAGATTATAGGATATTTTATCTATATATTCACCCGCCTCTTTGTATTTTCCTTCTTTATACAACGCCGATATTACAGCAAGATTCTGTTTCATATCATGCCTAATTCTTCGAATTTCTTCATATTGACTTCTGATATTTTCTGAATACTGTGTACGATATTCTTCTTGCTGTTTTTGAACGCGTAGGTTCTCCGCTTCTGAATTTGAACGATTTAAAGCATATGTCATGTAAAAGCATACTATGTTCAATATAATTATGCCAAATTCAGCAATTACAATAAATTTTGTATATTCAGTTTCAATAGAAGAATTAATAATGGTAAAATGAATAAGTGCTAATGATACAAAAGATATTCCTAGGACTGAAAGTATTAAATGCCACTCCTTTTTCTTCAACATAGATACTTTGTATTTTAAAACTAAATTATATACACATATTAAGAGTAATTGATTAATTAACATTGATACCATTCTCAAAAAAGATTTGTAATCATATATTTCAGATAAATTATCTCTATATACAGTCGATATAATTCCGGATACTATCAATCCGGTACATACAAGAATAATATTTGCCAAAAATGACGTAAAAATTTTTTGAAGAAATTCACCTTTTAAGAAAATACTTGAAAATATTAAATAAACTAATATGTATATAATACCTAATAACCCCTCATAAACAGTTATACTATTTAAAATAATTACAGCTGCAAAATCAATTATAACTCCAATAATATATACAATTTTTCCTCTTACTGTTTTAAAGTCATGCTTAAGAAACGCACATATAAAATGTATTACAACACATGATTCAAATAAGCTAACTATTGTTTCAAATACTGTCCACCACATATAATCCCGCCTAACTGAAATCTCTAAGGTATTTTGTATATGCCTCATCAAATTCTTTCTTATATTTCCTGCTGATATTAATAGTTCGATCTCCGCTCATAATTATTCGATTATTAGGATAATCAGGTCGCTTTATATGTGCCATGTTAATTATATTTCTATTATGAATACGAGTAAAGAGCCTTGGAGACAGTATATTTTCCGCATCTTCCATTCTTCCTCTGACATGAAGTATCTCGCCTGATGATAAGCAATAATCAATATAATTTGCCTTACTGGTTACAGATATAATTTCCGATGGTTCAACATATCTCTTTTCGCCAAAAGCCATTTCCAAATAAATAGGTCGTTTTGCAGAAAGATGAACAGCAAGCTTTTCAATTACATGATAGAGTCTCGCTTTAAACAGTTCAGATGATGATTTGGGTACAAAATGAAACGGTCTGAAATCGAAGCTGTCATATATAAGTCCGTCCTCCGTTGTAACAAATATTATGTATGTTTTTTCGGATATTTTTCGTATTTCCTTTGCAATTTCAAATCCATTTTGTTTTGGCATTACAATATCCAGAAATACTACATCAAATGGTTCTTGCTTGTGGTGTTCTAAAAATACTGTTCCCGAAAGATAATCGGTAACTTGAAAAAATATACCAAATTCTGTCATCATTTCACTTACCATTCGGCACATCAGTTCAAGAAATGCCTTGTTATCATCACATATAGCAACATTAATCATGTATTATTCTCCTTTACAAAAGTATCGTAATTATTTATTTTATTATAATAAATTCGCCACAAGTATACAAACTATATATTTGTTACTACAAAAAGTGAATTTTGTAGTAAAATCATATAAAACAGTAAAAGGAGAATATTTATGCCGTTTCCTGAAATTTTAAAGGAGCTGCGAGAGAAAAAGGGAATTACTCAACAACAGCTTGCAAGTACACTACATTTGTCTAAAAATGCCATTTCGCATTATGAAAAAGGAGTTAATATGCCAAATCTTGACACTGTTCAAAAGATTGCTGATGTTTTCGACGTTTCTGTTGATTATCTTTTAGGTAGAACTACAATACGCTTCAGCTTCTCTACATTAAAAAGCACTTTTAATAAAGGAACTACAATAGACGATTTCTTGCAGCAAATACTTTCTCTTGACATTCAGCATAGAACAGATGTTATGAAATTTCTCGAATATATTAGATTTCATAATTTTGTAAATCAAAACCGCAAGCAAAATCGGAAATAAGTTACATTTTTATACTATTTTATTACATTATACTAC
>CAMWVF010000045.1 GCA_947177545.1 uncultured Clostridia bacterium
GCTTTAAATATGTGTTGCCTCTTTCAAGTAATTGTTCACAAGTAGAAATACCATCAATTTCTACCTTACCTGTTATTTCAAATAATTTTTTTGCTTCTTCAGTGGAATACTTACATCCACAATTTTGACAGACGTACAATCCGTCTTGTTTTACTAAATCTCTGCCGCCGCACATTTCGCAAATCAATGCTTTCACAGTTGTACCCCCCCCTTACAAAAAAGTCCCTTAATCCTGTTCGGACTAAGGGACGATAATATCGTGATTCCACCCAAATTCATATACTATATGTAATAATCACGCAAAAATTACATATAGTACACCTCATTGACGCTCTGTAACGGGAGCGACCCGCCGTGTATTGGACGGACTCAAAGGCGGTGTGCATTATACTTGGGAATACCCCGCTCACAGCGGTTTCCGCAAAAGCGGCTGCGGGACTCTCTGAAAACCCTTGGCGTATACTGCCTTCCTTATCGGCATTTTCAAAATATTCAGTTCTTGATTTTACTATATCACTTTTTTTCACTTTTGTCAACCGTCTTTTTTCACATACAAATTGTTAAAAAATTATGAAATAGTGTCAAATTGTATAATTTTCCTTGACATTTTAACGGATTTATATTAAAATATAAGAATGAATGCAATGTATTTATATATCCAAGCCTGCGAAAGCTTTTTCAAGGGCGTACAAATAAATTGCTGTTCAATTTTTTCTTACTTCTATGGCTTGATAGAGGTTTTCATATATTGCTTATAGGTATTCTGACGTTATAACAAGGCTTTTTGTTTTTTGTATAATTCTCGGACGGGGATTTTACGATATACTGCATTTTCCTCATTTTCCGCACTGTTGCCGCGCGGGGGAAGTCCCCGCATTTATATGGTAATTTGTTCCTTTTTGAGAGGCGCGTGCGGCTTTACCTATATTATAAACGTTTTTGGCGGGACTATTCCCCATAAACGCTTTTGCGGACGTTCCGCATATTTTAAAGTGAAAATCCGATATAAAGCCTCCGAAGTAATTATTTTATTAATTATTTTTAAAGGAGGTATGACTGTGCCACTATATGTAACCGTTATAATCGGCGTTGTGGCGTTCCTTGTGGGAGCTGCCGCTGCGGGCTTTGTATTTTTCAAGATAGGCATAAACTACCGCAAGCAGCAGGCTGAGTCCGCTATAGGCTCTGCTGAAAAGGAAGCGGAGCGTATCATCGAGGACGCTAAAAAAGAGGCTGAAAGCAAAAAGAAAATTGCTCTCGTTGAAGCCAAGGACGAGATACACAAAAGCCGTTCCGAGCTTGAAAAGGAAATAAAAGAGCGCAGGAGCGATATGTCAAGGCAGGAAAGACGTATCCAGCAAAAGGAAGAAAACCTTGACAAGAAAAGCGACAACATTGAAAAGAAAGAGGAACAGCTCCAGAAAAAGCTTAAACAGGCTGAAGAAAGGCTGGAGGACGCCGACAAAATCAAACGCTCACAGATGGAGATACTGGAAAAGATATCCCAGTTTACCATGGAGCAGGCTAAGGAGCATTTGCTCTCAATGCTGGAAAACGACCTTATCCACGACAAGGCTGTGAAGATACAGCAGTACGAGACCCAGCTCAAGGACGAGTGCGAGGAAAGAGCAAGGTCTCTTATCTCAATGGCTATCTCAAAATGTTCCGCAGACCAGGTCTCCGAGACCGCTGTTTCGGTAGTGCCGCTGCCTAACGATGAAATGAAGGGACGCATAATCGGTCGCGAGGGACGCAATATCCGTACCCTTGAAACTCTTACGGGAGTTGACCTTATCATTGACGACACCCCCGAGGCTATCACACTGTCCTGCTTTGACCACGCAAGGCGCGAGGTTGCAAGAATTGCCCTCGAAAAGCTTATTGCGGACGGTCGTATCCACCCCTCACGCATTGAGGAAATGGTGGACAAGGCAAGGAAAGAGGTGGAGCATAAGATCAGGCAGGAGGGCGAAAGAGCCGTCCTTGAAACCAATGTCCACGGTCTCAACCACGAGCTTGTGCGGCTTATCGGTCGTCTTTACTACAGGACTTCCTACCGTCAGAACGTGCTTAACCACTCTATGGAGGTCGCGCACCTTGCGGGTATCATGGCTTCCGAGCTTGGCGTGGACGCAAATCTTGCAAGACGGGCAGGCTTGCTCCACGATATAGGCAAGGCTCTCAGCTATGAAATTGAAGGCTCTCACGTTCAGATAGGCGTTGACGTGTGCCGCAAGTACAAGGAGAACGCTGAGGTTATCCACGCTATCGAGGCTCACCACGGCGACGTTGAGGCGAAAACAGTGGTTGCAACCCTTGTTCAGGCAGCGGACGCTATTTCAGCGGCAAGACCCGGCGCAAGAAGCGAGAATTACGAGAACTACATCAAGCGCCTGCAAAAGCTTGAGGAAATATGCACATCTTACGACGGTGTTGAAAAATCCTTTGCAATTCAGGCGGGACGTGAAGTCCGCATAATGATTATGCCCGAAAAGATAAACGACGAGAAGATGACCATAGTTGCCCGCGAGATAGCCCAGCGTATCGAAAACGAAATGGACTACCCCGGACAGATCAAGGTCAACCTTATCCGCGAAAGCCGCGCGGTAGAGTACGCCAAGTAAAAACATACAGATAAAATACCCTGTGTATAATATGCGCAGGGCATTTTATCTTAATTGGTAATTAATAATGAGTAGTTGATAATTGAAAAGCTTGCTTCGCAGGCAAATTATTCATTATTAATTGTTAATTATTAATTAAATGAAGAGGGTCGGTGTTATGCCAAAGACTATATTCGGTACAACGGAAAAATCAAATTTTATACTTAATATGAAATATGAAACTGTAAGGAAATGGATAAGCGGACTTCTGTGCGCCACAGTGATCGTCGTCCTGATAAGCTCGATAGTCATGAATTTCAGCGCACAGACAAGCTGGGCTTACGGCGCATTCCTTTACGCTGCGGGATTTTCCTGCCTGCTTTTTTACATTGCACTACTGATGAGAAAGGACATTGCCTTTAAGGAAAACCCATCGGTTTTCCTTGTCATAGCTCTTGCTGTGCTTGCTTTCGCCTCCTATTACGGCGTTGTTCTCAGCGGCGTTTCGCAGGACGGCATCAACACTGCCATGCTTGGCGAGCAGGGGCGTTACGAGGGCTTGCTGTCGATATTTGCCTATTTCGGTATCTTCCTGCTTGCGGCTTCCGTAATGCGGTACGGCACGGTACAATGGGTCTTTGACCTTATGGTGGGTGCGGGCATAGTCAGCGCATTTACTGCGGTAATGCAGCATATACCATGGAATTTTCCATCAAAGTTCAGAACGCTGCCTGCCATAGTACTTTTAAAGAACGTTCACCTTTCAAGCGGACTTTCCGAGAACCCTATCATATACGGCTCGTTTCTGACTATAGTATGCGGCATTGCCCTGTCAGGCGCGCTGTACAGCAAAAATATCACAAGGGCAAGAATTTACGGCGGAAGTGCGGTTTTATTCTTTTTAACTGGACTGTTCACCTCCTCGCTTGTGCCGATCATAGGTACGGGAGCGGCGCTTATTATAACGATAATTACCGAATTTACTGCGGGAAAAGGCGGTACAAAATTTGAAGAGGGCTTGTTTCAAAGCTCACGGAAAAGACTGGCGGCGATAATTGCGGCGTTTGCTGTGACTTTCGGACTGGTGTTCGCATTCCAGGGATTATATTTCAGGGACAAGGCTATCGCCTTTACGGATTCCTACAATAATTTGTTTATAACCTACGGCGCGTCAATGACGAATGATGATAACATCTGGGAGCTTGGCGCAGAAAGAAGCCTTACTCTTATCAAGGAGCGCCCCCTGCTCGGAGTGGGTCCCGACAGAATGGCAGGATACCAGAGAGAAAGCGAGGAGCTGATGATAGACGGTGTTGACAGGAGCTACAATGAATATCTTTTTATTGCGGCAACACGGGGCGTACCGTCTCTGCTGGTGTATATTGCGCTGCTTGCGGCAACTGCGGTCAGACTTTTCAAGGGTATGAAGGAGTTTTCGTCAGACCGTGAGAAATGGTTCAGAGCTGCACTTTTAACGGCAGTCTTAGGGTACTTGATACAGGCGTTTTTCAGTGTCAGCGCGGTAACGTCCGCTCCGTATTTCTGGCTTCTTGCGGGACTTGCATGGTCGGGCTTCGGAGACGAGCAGACAGACGACACACGCAGACAAAGCAACGGCGGAAAATAAAAACTCTGTATTTTCATTCTATCACGTCCGAACCGGCGGACGTGATAATTTTTTTATGCGCGGTACTGAAATGCTGTGATAGGATATGTCAGTATAAAAATACAAAATATCATTGCAAAAAAATCATTTTTACTGTACAATATAATTGAAAAATTATAATGAAAAATTACGGAGGTATTTTTATGAAAAAGCTTTATTTTATCACCGGCAGTCAGGACTTATACGGCGAGGAAACTCTCGCGCAGGCGGAAAAGGACAGCCGCGCCATGGCGGATTTTCTTGACGGTAAGCTGAAAGACGCCGCCGCAGTTGAGTTTGCTCCCATTGTGAAAACCGCCGCGGAAGCGGAGAAAATATGCGTAAAGGCTTCAGCCGACGAGGACTGTATCGGCGTTATCATGTGGATGCACACCTTCTCCCCCGCAAAGATGTGGATACGGGCTTTGCAGGCGTTGAAAAAGCCAATGCTCCACCTCCACACCCAGTTCAACGAAAAGCTCCCCTACGACAGCATTGACATGGATTTTATGAATTTGAACCAGTCCGCCCACGGTGACCGCGAATTTGGATTTATCTGTACACGTCTCGGCGTAAAACGCGAGGTTGTTGTGGGATATTATCAGCATGAGGACGTTATCGCACATATACGCCGCTTTGCGCAGGCTGCGCTTGCCGTTGATTTCGGCAGGACAATGCGCGTCGCGATGCTCGGCAACAATATGCGGGACGTTGCCGTTACCGACGGCGACCGTGTTGAAAGCGAGATACGCTTCGGCTGGAACGTGAATTACTACGGTATCGGGGACATTGCGGAAATTGCAGATAATATTACCGAAAGCGAAATTGACGGTAAAATTAAAGAGTACTCCGAAAAATACGAAATGAAAACAGACAATATCGCTGCCGTCCGAGAGCAGGCTAAGTATGAAGCGGCTCTGGAAAAATTTATTGAAAAAGAAAATATTTCCGCATTTACCGACACTTTCCAGGATCTGCACGGTCTGAACCAGCTCCCGGGGCTTGCGGCACAAAATATTATGGCAAAGGGTATCGGCTTCGGTCCCGAGGGGGACTACAAGACCGCCGCTCTCAGCGCTGTACTGCAAAAAATGGCGGAGGGCAGAACGGGCGCGACCGGCTTCATGGAGGACTACACCTACGACCTCACATCGGGGGACGAACTGGAGCTTGCCGCTCATATGCTTGAGGTATCCCCCGTGTTTGCCGCCTCAAAGCCCGAAATTCAGGTGCACCCGCTTGGCATCGGAGGAAAGTCCGACCCTGCCCGTCTTGTTTTCGACGGTGTTTCGGGAGAGGGCATTGCGGTTTCCATGATAGATATGGGCAACCGTTTCCGTCTCGTCTGCGCGGAAATTACTCTTGTGAACCAGCCTAAGCCCATGCCGAAGCTCCCCGTTGCACGTCTTATGTGGAAGCTGAAGCCTGATTTCAAAACTGGGGCGGCGGCTTGGATATACGCGGGCGGTGCGCACCATGCGGTGGTCTCTACTGCTCTCACCGCTGAGGATATACGTCTTTTCGCAAAAATGACAAACACCGAGCTTGTTGTTATCGACGGCAAGACCGACCTCAACACCTTTGAGCAGCAGCTTGAAATGCTGGACGTTATTTCCGGTCTGAAAAAATAATTTTTGGGGGACGTGCTGTCCGTCCCCCAAAAGATAAAAGAGGATATTAAAATGCAGGAAAAAAGTTTCGTGAAAATTAGGCTTGCGGAGGAACGGGACTTTGATATCCTGTCCCGAAACGATAAGCACATTTCCGCTGAAATGCTGAAAAAGAAAATTGCCGATAAAAATATTCTTATTGCGGAAAATGACGGCGAGTTCGCAGGTTGGCTGCGGTACAATTTTTTCTGGGACGAGATACCCTTTATGAATATGCTTTTTGTTACCGAAAAATTTCGGAGCAATGGCATAGGCGGAGGACTTGTCCGAGAGTGGGAAAAAATAATGTCCGAGCAGGGATATAAATTTCTGCTGACGTCAACGCAGGCGGACGAGTATTCGCAGCATTTTTACCGAAAGCTTGGGTACAGGGACTTGGGCTGATTTACCCCATTTGGAGAGGAATACGAGATTATTCTCGGCAAGCATCTGTAATTATAAATTCCGATCTCTATCCCCTAACATCTATTTTTTACTAAAGGAGCAATATTATGACTGTACAGGAAAAAATCAGACAGGGAAAAACCTTTTTAGGCATCGAGCTTGGCTCTACGCGCATAAAGGCTTGCCTTATCGGGGAGGACTTTTCGCCGATAGCAAGCGGCTCCCACGGCTGGGAAAACCGCCTTGAAAACGGCTATTGGACTTATTCCCTTGAGGACATTCACAGCGGCGTGCAGTCCTGCTATAAAGACCTAAAAAAGGACGTCCGCGAAAAATACGGGGTTACCCTTGAAAACATCGGCGCAATGGGTATTTCCGCAATGATGCACGGCTATATGCCATTTGATAAGGACGGCAGTCTGCTTGTGCCGTTCAGGACTTGGCGCAATACCACTACCGAAAAAGCGGCGGGAGAGCTTACTAAGCTTTTCGGTTTCAACATTCCCCAGCGGTGGAGCATCGCTCACCTTTATCAGGCGGTTCTGAACGGCGAGGAACACGTCCCCCGAATCGCCCATATTACCACTCTTGCGGGGTACATTCATTTCCTGCTGACGGGTAAGCGTGTTGTTGGTATCGGCGAGGCGAGCGGTATGTTCCCAATAAACAACGGTGGTTACGATACCGTTATGCTTGACAAGTTTGACGGACTTGTCCCACAAATAAACATACGGGAAGTTCTCCCCGAAGTTCTCACAGCGGGGGAAAACGGGGGCGCTCTCACAGAGGCGGGAGCAAAATTCCTCGATCCCGAGGGAGACCTTAAAGCGGGCGTGCCTCTCTGTCCTCCCGAGGGGGACGCGGGGACTGGCATGGCTGCCACAAACGCTGTCCTGCCCAAAACGGGAAACATCTCTGCGGGGACTTCCGTTTTCTCCATGCTTGTGCTTGAAAAGCCAATGGACGGCGTTTACCCCGAAATAGATGTTGTGACCACTCCCGACGGCGCGCCTGTGGCAATGGTTCACTGCAACAACTGCTGCTCCGAGCTTGACGCTTGGG
>CAMWVF010000046.1 GCA_947177545.1 uncultured Clostridia bacterium
TTCCCTAAATATTCTTGACGTTGCACAGATTTCCGTGCGGGCGGGGGCTTCTCTTATCAAGATAACGGTTGCCGCAGACAGTTTATCGGACAGGCTTGCGGTCAGAATTTCAGACGACGGCTGCGGTATGTCGGAGGAGCAGGTAAAAAGCGTTACAGACCCGTTTTTTACCACGAGAACAACGAGAAAGGTCGGTCTTGGGATACCGTTTTTCAAACAGTCTGCGGAGCTTACTGGAGGCAGCTTTGAGATAACCTCAAAGGTCGGCTCCGGTACAAAAACAGAGGCGGTGTACGTTCTGTCATCTATAGACAGAATGCCGCTGGGGAATATGAGTCAGACAATACACTCCCTTGTTACCATGAACACACACATTGATTTCCTCTATACATATTCCGTGAATGACAAGAGCTTTATTCTCGACACAAGAGAGTTTAAGGAAATTCTCGGGGAGGATGCCGATTTTGCGGCTCCCGAGGTGTCGGCGTTCATTATGGATTTTCTCAAGGAGAACCATGCCGAGGTGTCGGATTTGGCGGAATAAAACTGCTTTGAAAAGCAGTTCGGAAAAATGTTCATAAAAGGGAGCTTTTACTAAATATTTCAAGGAGGAAAGTATCATGAAATCACTGGAAGAACTTAAGGCTATCCGTGAAAAGATGAAAGGTCAGGTCGATATCCGCGAGGAAGGCTCGGACGCAACAAGAATCGTTGTGGGAATGGCTACCTGCGGTATCGCAGCAGGCGCAAGACCCGTTCTTACCGCGTTTTCAAACGCTGTACAGGAAATGGATCTGAAAAATGTTGCCGTAGTACAGACAGGCTGTATCGGTCTTTGTCAGTATGAGCCTATCGTCGAGGTCATCAAGGCTGACGGCGAGAAAACAACTTATGTTAAGGTAAAGCCCGAAATGGTGGGCGAGATAATCGACCAGCATATCGTTAAGGGCAATGTTGTTACAAAATATACTATCGACGCTGCAAAGCTCGGTTAAACCTGAGGAGGTAGAATAAATGTATCGTTCACACGTATTAGTATGCGGCGGCACAGGCTGTACTTCTTCGGGAAGTGCAAAGATCATTGAGAAGCTCCAGTCCGAGATCGACAACAACGGTCTTCACGACGAGGTTCAGGTGGTAAAAACAGGCTGCTTCGGTCTCTGTGCGCTGGGTCCAATTATGATAATATATCCCGAGGGTTCGTTCTATTCTATGGTTAAAGAGGACGATATCCCCGAGATCGTTTCGGAACACCTTTTAAAGGGTCGTATCGTTACAAGACTGCTGTATAAGGAAACTGTTACAGAAAACGGTATCAAATCCCTTAACGAAACAAACTTCTATAAAAAGCAGCACCGTGTTGCTCTGCGTAACTGCGGTGTTATCAACCCCGAAAATATCGACGAGTATATCGGTACCGACGGCTATCAGGCTCTCGGCAAGGCTGTAACCGAGATGACTCCAGAGCAGGTAATTCAGACTATTTTGGATTCGGGTCTTCGCGGAAGAGGCGGCGGCGGATTCCCTACAGGTATGAAGTGGAAGCTTGCAAGAAACATCGTTCCCGACGCAGATCAGAAGTATGTCTGTTGTAATGCCGACGAGGGCGACCCCGGAGCGTTCATGGATCGTTCCGTTCTTGAGGGCGACCCGCACGTTGTTCTTGAAGCTATGGCTATAGCAGGCTACGCTATCGGCGCAAATCAGGGTTACATATACGTTCGTGCAGAGTACCCTATCGCTATCAAGAGACTTGAAATTGCTATCAATCAGGCTCGTGAGTACGGACTTTTGGGCAAGAACATTTTTGACAGCGGTTTTGACTTTGACATTGAGCTTCGTCTCGGCGCAGGCGCATTTGTATGCGGTGAGGAAACGGCTCTTATGACCTCGATCGAGGGCAACCGCGGCGAACCTCGTCCACGTCCTCCTTTCCCTGCTGAAAAGGGACTTTACGGTAAGCCTACAATTCTTAACAACGTTGAAACATACGCAAACGTGCCGAGAATTATTCTCAACGGCGCAGAGTGGTTCGCTTCAATGGGTACGGAAAAATCCAAGGGTACAAAGGTATTCGCCCTCGGCGGCAAGATCAACAACACAGGTCTTGTTGAGGTACCTATGGGTACTACTCTCCGTGAGGTCGTTGAGGAGATCGGCGGCGGCATACCCAACGGCAAGAAGTTCAAGGCTGCACAGACAGGCGGACCTTCCGGCGGCTGTATCCCTGCGGAGCATTTTGACGTTCCTATCGACTATGACAACCTTATTGCTATCGGTTCCATGATGGGTTCCGGCGGACTTATCGTTATGGACGAGGATAACTGTATGGTCGATATTGCTAAATTTTTCCTTGAATTTACAGTTGATGAGTCCTGCGGTAAGTGTACACCATGCCGTGTAGGTACAAAGAGACTGCTTGAAATTCTCGATAAGATAACAAAGGGTCAGGGTACTCTTGAAGATATCGACAAGATGGAGGAGCTTTGCTATTACATCAAGGCGAACTCGCTCTGCGGTCTGGGTCAGACAGCGCCTAACCCCGTTCTCTCAACGCTGAAATTCTTCCGCGACGAGTATGTGGCTCACGTTGTTGACAAGAAGTGTCCCGCAGGCGTCTGCAAACACCTGCTCAGCTTTGAGATCGACGCAGACAAGTGTAAGGGCTGTACAGCCTGTGCAAGAGTTTGTCCCGCAGGGGCTATCGAAGGCTCTGTCAAGGTTCCCCACGTTATCAATAAGGATAAGTGCCTGAAGTGCGGCGCTTGCATGGAAAAATGTAAGTTCGGCGCAATTTCCAAGAAGTAATCGGGAGGATTGAAGAAATGGATATGATTAATGTTAAAGTCAACGGCGTGGAGGTCTCTGCGCCAAAGGGCACCTCAATTCTTCAGGCTGCCCGCCTCGCAAACGTTGACATTCCCACCCTTTGCTACCTGAAGGACATTAACGAGATAGGCGCTTGCCGTATCTGTGTTGTTGAAGCCGACGAGGGCAGGGGAAAGAGGCTTGTTGCCTCCTGTGTTTACCCAATAAGCGAGGGTATGCAGATATTCACAAACACGCCCAAGGTTCTGGAGTCACGTAAAAAAACCTTGCAGCTTATTCTTTCTACACATGAGAAGAAGTGTACTTCCTGTGTAAGAAGCGAAAACTGCGAGCTTAAGAAAATGGCACACGACATGGGTGTTGACGATGAGTGCAAATACGAGGGCGAGAACATGAAGTACGATATCGACTTCTCCGCCGCTCACATGATAAGAGATAATAATAAATGTATCCTTTGCCGCCGCTGTGTTGCAGTATGTAACGCGACACAGGGCGTTGGAGTAATCGGCGCAAACGAGAGAGGCTTCAAGACCCACATCAGCTCCGCGTTTGAGCTTGGTCTGGGCGAAACAAGCTGTATCTCCTGCGGACAGTGTATTGCTGTATGTCCCGTCGGTGCGATCACCGAAAAGGACGACACAGCTAAGGTTCTTGACGCTATCGCTGACGATACAAAATTTGTTATCGTTCAGACAGCTCCTGCTGTACGTGCGGCTCTGGGTGAGGAATTCGGCTATCCTATGGGTACAAACGTTGAGGGTAAAATGGCTGCGGCTCTCCGCAGAATAGGCTTTGACAAGGTGTTTGATACGGACTTTGCCGCTGACCTTACAATTATGGAAGAGGCAAACGAGCTTGTTGAACGTGTTAAAAACGGCGGAAAGCTCCCAATGATAACCTCCTGCTCACCGGGCTGGGTAAAATACTGTGAGCATTATTTCCCAGACATGACGGAGAACCTTTCCTCCTGCAAATCTCCAATGCAGATGTTCGGCGCAACAGCAAAGACCTATTATGCACAGAAAATGGGTATCGACCCCAAGAATATGGTAGTAGTTGCGGTTATGCCTTGTACCGCTAAAAAATTCGAGATAGGCAGAGACGACGAGAGCGCAGCAGGTGTTCCAGATGTTGATATATCTATCACAACAAGAGAACTTGCACGTCTCATTAAGAGATGCGGCATCAAGTTCACCGAGCTTGCTGACGAGAAGTTTGACGAGCCTCTTGGAATCGGCACAGGCGCAGGCGTTATATTCGGCGCAACAGGCGGCGTAATGGAGGCTGCTCTCCGTACCGCAGTTAAGATGATAACAGGCGAAGAGGCAGGAAACATTGATTTCACCGAGGTTCGCGGCGTTGCAGGAATCAAGGAAGCTTCCTACAAGGTAGGCGATCTTGACGTTAAGGTTGCGGTAGCTTCTGGTACAGCAAACGCAGCCGAGCTTCTTAAAAAGGTTCAGAAAGGCGAAGCTGACTATACCTTTATCGAGATCATGGGTTGTCCCGGCGGCTGTGTAAACGGCGGCGGTCAGCCACAGCAGCCTGCTTCTGTACGCAACTTTGAGGATATTCGTGCTATCCGTGCAAAGGCTCTCTACGATCAGGACGCTGCAAGCACACTCAGACGTTCTCACGAGAACCCCGCTATCAAGGAAGTTTACGATACATTCTTTGAGAAACCCGGCAGCCACAAGGCTCACGAGATACTCCACACAAGTTACGTTAAGAGAGGCTTATAATAGTTTAAAAAATAAAAAGAGGTTACCGATTTTTGGTAACCTCTTTTTTGTAGCTTGTAAAATTTGTAGGGGCATGATCTCCACGCCCATGTGTAAATAGTATCATATGCTAAGGGGACGGGAAACCCGTCCCCTAAAAAATTATATTAACCCTGCTGCTTGGCTAAATCAAACATTTCCTGTACCTCTTTTGTGGGTTCTTTGTCTGCAAGTGATACAGCAATGGTGAGAATAAGTGAAATGATTATTCCCGGTACTATTGAGTACAGCGAGGTGATTGCAAGGCTGTCTGGCAGAACGTACTCCCAGATAAGAACAGTTCCTGCGCCGCCGATAATTCCCGCAACGGTACCTTTGATTGTAAGGCGTTTCCAGTAAAGGGAAAGCAGTATCGCGGGACCGAATGCCGCGCCGAAGCCTGCCCATGCGTTGGAAACTATCCCCATAATTGAATCGTTAGGATTGAGGGCAAGTATGCAGGCAATTACAGAAATCACCATAACAGATATACGGCTTATCCACATAAGCTTTTTCTCAGAGGTCTCTTTCTTTATAACGATTGTGTAGAAATCGTTCACCACCGCCGAAGCTGTAACAAGAAGCTGGCTGTCCGCCGTACTCATAATTGAGGCGAGAACTGCGGAAAGGAAAATTCCTCCAAGGAAAGAGGGGAAGAGACGCTTTACCGTGGTGATAAAGATAAGCTCCATTGACGCTGCGTCAAGTATAGTGTTCTGTGAGTCGAGATATGCACGTCCGAGAACGCCCACTAAAACTGCCGCCGTCAGGGAAATAAGCACCCAAACTACTGCGATCGTGCCCGATTTTTTGACTTCCTTAGTATCCTTGATAGCCATAAATCTTACCAGAATATGGGGCATACCAAAATATCCGAAAGCCCATGCAAGATCGCTGATTATAGAAACCGCGCTCCTGCCCGAAAACATGGACATAAACCCGCTTGCGTCCGCACCCTCGGCAACCATTTTTGGAGTGTTTTCAAGCAGTTCCATAGAAAAATCTGGAGTGTTGGCAATAAGCGCGATAGGCAAAATAACAATAGTTACCACCATAAGCAGACCCTGAATGAGGTCAGTCCATGCAACGGCGTTGAAGCCGCCAAAAAATGTGTATGTAACTATTATCAGCGCGGAAATTATAATAGCCGCCTTTGAGTACGTGTCATTGTTGGGGTCGATATTGAACACCACCTGGAAAAGCTTTCCGCCCGAAACGAACGCAGATGTGGTGTACACAAGGAAAAATATGAAAATAACGATAGCGCAGACCATGCGGACTATCGGGCTGTTACTCTTGAATCGGTTCTGGAAATACTGTGGAATTGTAATTGAGTCCCCGCAGACCTCGGTAAATCTTCTAAGAGGCTTTGCTACAAATACCCAGTTGAGAATCGTACCGATAGCAAGTCCAATAGCGATCCAATAGTTGCCCATACCTGTGGCATAAGCCGCTCCGGGGAGACCCATAAGAAGCCAGCCGCTCATATCGGACGCTTGTGCGGACATTGCCGTTACCCAGCCGCCCAGCTTTCTTCCCGCAAGGAAATAGTCGCTCATTTTCTTTGATTTGTTTGAAAAATAGAAGCCTATGCCCAGCATCATGCACAAATAAAGCAAGAACGCGATAAGCACCGGGACGTCTACATTAGCAAAAAATCCCATTTCATCAAATCCTTTCATGGTTTAACATTTTAAAATAAAAAAATACAAATAAATTATACCATATTTTAAGTAATAATTTGTTAAGATACAGTAAACAAAGCGGGCACAGGCTAAAATTTAGCTGTGCCCTGATATTTTATTTATTTTGAATGTAATGTTACAGAAACTATTTCAGGTGGATTGTGTATTCTGAACCGTCCCAAGCCACGGCTTGCGATAAGGTGGGAATTTCCGATATTGTAGACACCTTCCTTGTACTTCGGCAAAATTTTACGCTCGGGAGAAAAAATGCCGTTTATTACAGGCAGTCGTATCAAGCCGCCGTGTACGTGTCCGCCTAAAGAAAGGTCTGCGCCCCATTCGGCGTGGACGTCGAAATCAAGGGGATTGTGTGCAAGTAAAACTGTGAAAATTTCGGGGTCTTTAAGTCCCAAGTAGTCTATCATATCCGTGAGCATAAAGGCTTTCCAGCCACGCTTGTATTCACGGACGCCCCGATAATATTCAGCAGAATAGCAAAGTCCGCATATGCGTATTTTTTTCTCGCCTCGGTAAATGTCCGTAAAATCGTTGTCAAGGCATACTGCGCCGAAGTCAGCCATAGTTTTGGCAGCGTACTCGAAATCCTCCTCCGAAAGGTCGGAAAGCTCGTGGTTGCCGTTGACGTAGTACACCGTGGAAATACGGGTAAGTCTTTCCACAAGATTCAGAAAAGCCTCCGTATTGGGAGCGTCATGGCTTATCATATCACCGGTCATAACGGTGATGTCGGGCTTTTCCTCTGCAATAAGACGGAGCAGAGGAGCGTTGTTACTGCCGAAAACTTTGTTGTGGAGGTCTGAAAGATGTATTATTTTCAGTCCGTCGAAGCTTTGGGGGAGAAGCGGGGAAGCTATGTCAAAGTGCGAAACCTCAAGGCGGGACATTTCACGGCAGACCTTATGGATAGTTCCACCAAGGAAAAAAGATGTGGTCAGCATTGAGGTTCTGCGGTTCATGGCAAGCGTCCTTTCCGTTTTATACTATAATTAAT
>CAMWVF010000047.1 GCA_947177545.1 uncultured Clostridia bacterium
CGGCGATTTTGTCGCGGGAATAAATACTTCCACAGGCAAGGACGATATAAAGGGTATCAAGGGCTTTAACGAAATAACAAGGAACCTTTCCCTAATTTGCAGCAGTGATACTATCGTCTCCTCATGGATAATATCCGAGCAGACAGGTATGCTTGTCAGCGACAGCGGCGAGGTGCTTTTTGCCGACGAGTACGGTCTGAACGACGAGTACTGGTACGGAAGATACCTTTCCGGTATCGAAACGGGCAGCTATATATGCACATATTCTGAGAACGGTATTTTCGGCACGGACGTGGTCTCGGTCATTGTCCCCGTCAGCAAGAACGGCAGTGTTTTTGCGTTCTGCGGCTTGGAGGTCACGGCGGACAGTGTGTTTGACGTTCTTTCCCAGTATTCCTTTAATAAGGGTACATATCCTCTTGTCGCAGCAGGGGGCGAGGTCATTCACAAGCCTGCGTCTGCTGATTTTAACAGGGAATTCAATTACAGCGACCCTCCGTTCGTAAAGCTTTTAAGCAGCGGCACGGTCTACTCAAGCGGTCTGGACAGCTACATCTCAGAAGACGGAAACGAGGTCTACTACTACTGCAAATCCAACGGCATAAGCGGCTGGAACGTTATTGTTATATTTGACGGCAGCGAAATAAACGGCGACGTATACAGCGCCTTTAGGCAGCAGTTTCTTATACTTCTTTGTATGTGCGTGCTGCTTATCATTTACATTATAAATATTCTCCACCGTGAAAGCTCACCTCTGCATGAGATACGGGACTGCACAAAGGAGATAGCCTCGGGAAATTACAACTACAGAATAAAAAATATCGCAAAAAACGAGCTTGGCGCTGTCGCACAGAACGTCAACCGCATTGCCGAGATAATGCAGGCTAAGACCAGCGTTATCAGCAGCTATAACACCACCGATATCCTTACGGGACTTAAAAACCGCAGCGCAATGTACGAGCGGCTAAACGACATAATCCAGACCCGCGAGGACGGAAGAAGCCGCTTTGCTTTGATGTTTGTTGATATCGACAATTTCAGGTGGCTCAATGAGACGCTGGGACACAACTACGGCGATGAGGTTCTCAGCCGCTTCGGTACTATTATTAAGGAGCAGCTCCCCAACGATATGTCCGTGTTCCGTTTCAGCGGCGACGAGTTTATCATTATCAAGGAGTTCGACACTGATTATTCCGAGGTGTACTCCGCTATCGAGAACCTCCACAACCGGTTTAACAATCCTATCGAGATAATGAACGACAAGATTTATATTAAATTCTCAATAGGCGTTTCTATCTTCCCCGACGATGACGTTACCCCAGAAAGGCTTCTCCGCAACGCTGAGACCGCCCTGCACCGCGCAAAGGACAGCGGCAAGGACAGAGTTGCCTTTTACACCAATACCAATCGGGACAGAAGCTCATTCAGCAAAGCCGAGATCGCAAGGTCTCTTCCCGACGCTTTGCAGAACGGCGAGTTGTTCCTCCACTATCAGCCTATTGTTTCTACGGCAACAAGAGATATTCACGGCTTTGAGGTACTGCTCCGCTGGATAAGCCCCGAGTTCGGCGTTGTGCCTCCTGCGGACTTTATCAATGTTGCAGAGGAAAGCGGCGATATCGTCAAGATAGGAACTTGGATTTTTGAAAGCGCCTGCCGTACCCTTAAACAGATAAACGAGACCATAGATCCCAATATTATTATGTCAATAAACGTGTCTCCGGTACAGCTGAAGCGTGACGATTATATCGGGCACATCAAACAGGTAATCGACATCACAAGGGTCAACCCGAAAAATATCCAGCTTGAAATTACCGAAAGCACTCTTATCGACTTCACCGACTCAAACAGCAGCTTAATAAACGAGATAAACAAGCTTGGCATATCACTTGCGCTGGACGATTTCGGCACAGGATATTCGTCACTGAATTATCTTAAAAATTTCCCTATCAAGTGCCTGAAGATAGACAAGTCCTTTATCGACGAGATAAACAACAATCAGCGTGATTATGCTATTACGGACTCTATTATCGATCTTGTTCACGGCTTGGGGATACACACCGTTGCGGAGGGTATCGAGACTGTTGGTCAGTACAATTTCCTTGCGGAAATGAAGTGCGACTACATTCAGGGCTTCCTTATGAGCAAGCCTCTTGACGAGCGTGACGCTATCGAATTCCTCGAAAGCTACGACGCTTTGCACAAGCCCGACGAAAGGCAGCTCCGTGAGAACGAAAAGCAGCTTGCGGACGAACGTGAGCAGCAGCGTCTTGAAAAGGAAAAGGAAAACGGCAGCGGCGGCGTGACGGAAGATTTTATTATAAGCAAATAATTTACAAAAGCTCCCAAAGGTTCTATGCCTTGTGGGAGCTTTTTGTGCTGTTTTATTGTGACAGTTTTCCAAAAAAATTGTGTGTAAATTTTCTTGCTTTTTTATGCAATTATTAAAATGACTTCACAAGGGTTTCACAAAAATATGGTATGATTTTTATGCAGCTGCAAATCAACTACGAAAGGGGAGAATGTTTTGGAAAAATACCGACACGAGTTAAAGCACAGCATAAGCTACGGGGACTTCCTGATGCTTACGGGAAAAATAGGTCTTATAGCAAAGCCAGACGAAAATATGCGGGACGGCGAATATTTTATCAGGAGCCTTTATTTTGACAGCTACAGCGACAAGGTCCTGCGGGAAAAGCTGGACGGGCTGGGGGAGCGGGAAAAGTTCCGAATAAGATTTTACAACATGGACAGCGGATTTGTGCGGCTTGAAAAGAAGAGCAAAAAAGAGGGTCTCTGTCTGAAAAGGAGCGCGGTGCTGACAAAAGAGCAGGCGGAAAAAATTATTGCGGAGGACATACATTTCCTCGAAAATTCGGAAGAGCCTCTTCTGCGGGAGCTGTACATAAAAATGCTCACCGAAAAGCTTCGCCCGAAAATTATTGTGGACTATAAACGCAGGGCTTTTGTGTTCCCATACGGCAATGTGAGAGTGACCTTCGATTATGAAATTTCCTCCTCATACGACCTGGAGAATTTTTTCGGGGAAGCTGCAAAAATTCCGGTTCCCAACGAAATAATTCTTGAGGTAAAATACGATGAATTCCTGCCACAAATAATTGCGGACATTACCCGTCTTGGCGGCAGGCAAGTCTGTTCGTTTTCAAAATATGCGGCGGCAAGGTACATATGATCTACAGAAAAAATAAAGTAAAAAAGAGGTATTTATTATGACCTTCAACGATATTTTTAAATCAAGCTTTCTGGAAAAGGTAAGCGGCGTGTCCGTTACCGACATGATAATTGCAATGGCTATCGCCTTTGCGCTGGGACTTTTCATTTACATAGTCTATAAAAAGACCTTTCGAGGAGTTATGTACAGCAGCTCCTTCGGCGTATCCCTTATGGCAATGACCCTTATCACCACACTTATAATTCTGGCGGTAACTTCAAATGTTATCCTTTCCCTCGGTATGGTTGGTGCGCTTTCTATCGTCCGCTTCCGTACCGCCGTTAAGGAACCGCTCGACATTGCTTTTCTCTTTTGGTCGATTTCCGCAGGTATCGTCACGGGCGCGGGACTTATCCCTCTTGCGGTAATAGGCTCCGTATTTATAGGCATAATTTTAACAATTTTTGTAAACGTCAAAACCGGCGATACCCCCTACATAGCAATAATAAGCTGTACAAACGAGGCTGCCGAAAAAGCCGCTGTAGAGCTTTTGAAAGCCAATACCAAAAAGCAGCTTGTTAAATCCAAGACCGTCACAAAGTCCGGCATTGAGCTTATGGTAGAGGTAAAGCTGAACGGTGAGTCAACCGAGGTCTGCAACAAGCTTTCGGCGGTGGAGGGCGTAACCCAAGCCGCTTTGGTAAGCTATAACGGCGAGTATATGAATTAAGGGGGACTTGCTTTGATAGACAGCAAAAAAATAAATATAATTTCCTCCGTACTTATAATTGCGGCGGTTGCGGGGGTTATTGCAATGATAATTTTCGGCAGGGAGTACACCTATACCCCCGAGTACGCAAGGACGGTTTTCGGTACGGACATAATTACGATCGACATTCAGGCGGACGAAACCGAATGGCAGAATATGCTTGACAACGCCATTAATGAGGAATACATCATGGCGGACGTTGCGGTCAACGGAAAAAAATATTCATATGTGGGGATACGTCCTAAGGGCAACAACAGCTTGCAGCAGGTCTATTCCTCAGACAGCGACCGATACAGCTTCAAGATAAAATTTGACGAGTATGCTGCGGGGCAGACCTGCGGCGGACTTGATATGCTGGTGCTGAACGATATGCTGGGGGACGCAACGTACATGAAAGAATACACCACCTTTGAAATGATGAAAGAATTGGGCATCGAGACCCCCTATTTCGGCTATGCAAAAATCACTGTAAACGGCGAGTACTGGGGTCTGTACTTTGCTTTGGAGGCGTACAATGACAGCTATAAACAGCGTGTTTCCGGGAATGAAAACGGTACGCTGTATAATGTGAAATCCACCGATATGGGCGGCGGAAATTTCGGAAGCATAGAAAAGTCCTCTGATAAAAGCTCTGAAAATTCACAGCAGCGCGGCTTTGGCGGACATGGCGGAATGGGCGCGGCAAGCAGCGGCGGTTCGCTTCTTTACACCGATGACGAAATTTCAAGCTATCCCGCGATCTTCGGCAACGTTGTGGGGGACGGCAATGAGGAGGATTTTTCTAAGGTGATTTCCGCTCTAAAAGCCCTTAACAGCGGCAAAAATATTGAGGAATATTTTGATGTGGACGAAATTCTGCGGTATCTTGCGGTACACACTTTTGTGGTAAATCTTGACAGCTATTCCTCCAACATGGCACAGAATTATTACATTTACGAGCAGGACGGCACTATCCAAATCCTGCCGTGGGACTACAACTACGCTTGGGGAGCGTTCCAAGGTGGGACGGCTTCCGCTACCGTTAATTTTCCCATAGATACCCCCGTCAGCGATGTGGAAATGTCCGAAAGACCACTTATATCCGTTCTTTTTGAAAACGAGGAGTACTTTGAGCGTTACCATAATTATCTGAGTGAGTTGCTGGAAAAGTATTTTACAGACGGTAAATTTGATAACAGAATAGACGAATTGGATAATCTTATCGACAGCTATGTTCAAGATGACCCAACAGCATTTTATACTTATGACCAGTACAAAACCGCTTTGGAGGCGTTCAAAAATTTAGCAAACCTCCGTGCGGAAAGCGTCTCGGGACAGCTTAGCGGAACAGTTCCCAGCACTACGGAGGAGCAGAAAAATTCCTCAGACAAGCTTGTGGACGCAAGTTCCGTAACAATGTCCCAGGTGGGTACAAGCGGCATGGGCGGCGACCGAGGTTTCGGCGGAGAACGTCCCGATTTTGACATGGAGGGCGGCAGAGACTTCGGCGGACAAGGCGTGCAGGGCGGCGGAGAGCCTCCGCAGTTTGATGAAAACAACGCCCCGCCAAATCTACCTGACGGAGATATTGTGAAAAATAATACGGAAAGTAGTGAAATCTCAACACCGCCTGATTTACCTAATGAAAATAGTACAGAAGAAAATACTGAAAGTAATATAAAAAACACCCCGCCCGACTTTTCAATGGGGGAAAACAACGCTCCCAAAGGCGAACGGGATTTCCAACAAGGGGTAGGTAACGCACAGCAGCCGCCCCAAGGGGAGGGGTCTTCCGAAAGCTCGGGAATGGCTTTGAACATAGGCTCGTTGGTACTGCTTATTATAGCGATCATCGGCGTGTCCCTTGTAAAAGGAAAATTTTAATAATTTATTTACAGCTATAGGGTGAAGATTTTGTTTTACCTTATAGCTGTAATTCTGTAACCCGCCCCTTGATAAATTTTTAAATTGCCGTATTTAACTGCGGAGCAGAGCGACGCCGCACGCGCAGCGCTGACTTAATTGTTTGTTCATACATTTTCGTCTCAAATGTGATAAAATATTCAATAAGGGGACGTTTTCGTCCAAAGCCTGCGGAACGGAGGGAAATCGTATGTTCAATCCAATTCAGAAAATACTCAATACCAAATTCCGCAACAAGCTTATTCTTATGTGTATCGCCGCCATTGTGCCTATGGTAATGGCGGGAATTTATCTTTTGTACAACATTGTTGACGTTATGCGAAGCAATGCCGCAAACGAGGCAATTTTTCAGGCGGACGGTCTTAAAACCAAGCTGAAGGACACGGTGGTCACGGTGACAAATATCAGCGGCAGGATAACTTCAAGCGAAAGCCTTACGGAGTTTCTTAACGGAAATTCAAGGGATATTGAATTTTTGCAGGAGCGGCTTATTTCGGAGTACCTGGACGTTTACCCGCAGATAGACAGCATTGCCTTTTATTTAAATGATGAAGATATAGATTATCCCGAGCCTCACGGGGAAGAAGAGGAGCAGCAGTCCGAAAACGAGATAGATGAGGATCCCGAAAATATCAGCAGCGAGGAGCCCGCCGAAAATGAAGCTGCCGACAATAATCAGTCAGCTTTAAGAAGCTTTCGCTTTGCGGACGATGATGTCTGTCTGAAGTACTGGTACAGGGAGGCGGAGGAAAATCTTGAAAACAGGTGGCAGCTTATCTTAAACGACGATGACGAACACAGGCTCTCTCTTGTAACTCCGCTTTTCTCGGGGGACGGCTTTTGCGGGACAATGGTTATTTCAGTGGCTCCGGAATGGCTTTCCGCTATGACGGAGGATATCGGAAGGGGCGTTACAATGTGCGCTTCAAAGGGGTACATCTTTTACAGCTCCGTTGACGGCACAGAGGTGGGTACGGTTATCGGCACAGGCGATGAGATGCCTATGGGAGTAAGCGGAGCCGAGATACTTACGGGCGGAAAAAATCAGCTTGAAAGAAAAGGCTACACCGTTGTTTCCTACTTCAATTACGAAAATACCTACAACCGATTTTATGTTTACGTCGTAAAGCCCCACGCTATCTATGACGATTCGATAAATAACGTTGTTGCGTCATACGTTTGGTATATATGCTTGTGCATTATACTTTCGGTACTTATAACAATACTTTTTTCCAGTATGTTCTCACGGCGCATACAGTCCCTGAAAGACAAAATGCACAGCGTTGCGGACGGCAATTTCGAGCTTACCGACGACATCAAGGGCAGCGACGAGATATACGACCTTTACGAGGATCTGAAAAAAATGGTGGACAGTATGCAGAACCTTATCAATGACGCGTACAAGGCTAAGATACAGTCCGAAAGC
>CAMWVF010000048.1 GCA_947177545.1 uncultured Clostridia bacterium
CGATTTAATTATACACATTTCGACAAAAAATGTCAATACTTTTGAAAACAAAATGCATATTAATAATTAAAATATTTGCAAAATTTTTATAAAACCCTTGACAAAATCTTTTTTAAGGTGTATACTTATCAAAAATAAACCGAAAGGATATTTGGTATGAAACATTTTGAATTTGCGGCTTATATGCAGAGAGTCATGTACGGGATGTGCCATGGCTTTAGGCTGCTGCGTCCAAAATGCGGATACTGATTTTCGGTGCTGTTATCGACACAA
Organism: uncultured Clostridia bacterium; assembly: GCA_947177545.1. Lineage (GTDB taxonomy): Bacteria > Bacillota > Clostridia > Oscillospirales > Ruminococcaceae > RGIG8773. The sequence goes on from CAMWVF010000048.1 coordinate 274, forward strand.
TGCGGCTTAAGGCTTTTCCTTGAGCCGCTTTTATTTTTTTATGGGACGTGATGTTATGTACACGGTAAAAATGCTTTCGGATAAAAAAGAAATAACGTCCGCTTTACAGCTTGCGGAAGACGTTTTTCTGCTGTTTGAGGCTCCCTTTTTCACCAAAAACGGGACGGAGAGCTTCCTTAGCTTTGTGTGGGGGAATAACGTTAAGAAAATGCTTGCGGACAGAAGCTTTGTCGTCTGGGGCTGCTACAGCGGGAGCGTCCTCGTGGGCATGATGGCTCTACGCAATGAGTGCCACATCAGTCTTGCTTTTGTCAGGGGAGATTTTCATAGGCAGGGGATAGGGCGAATGCTGTACGCCGAGGCGAAAAATTACGCCTTGGCGAAAGGTGCGAAAAAAATTACCGTAAACGCCAGCGATTACGGCATACCATTTTACCGCGCAATGGGGTTCAAAGAGACCGATATGCAATTGGAGGCGGACGGTATCATATACACACCTATGGAATGTAAATTTTAATTTGCGTGGTAACGGTTCTGTATGGTGAATTGACATTCGCCGCGGGGCGTTCCCCGCAATTGATGATGAAAGGAAATGGTTACATATGTTAAATCATAAAGGTACAAAATATATCGAGACAGAGCGGCTTATCCTCCGTCAGTTCAGGAGCGAGGACGCTCCCGCTATGTTTAAAAACTGGGCGGGGGACAGGGAAGTCCCCAAATATCTTACATGGAACGTCCACCGCAGCATTGCCGATACCGAATGTGTTGTGAATATGTGGGTGGCGCAGTACAACGATACCTCCACATACAACTGGGTAATAGTGCTGAAGGACAGCGGCGAACCCATAGGCAGCATTGGCGTTGTGCGCATCTACGAAAATATCGACGGCGCGGAGATAGGGTACTGCATTGGAAAGCCATGGTGGGGCAGGGGAATCACGACGGAGGCTTTTTCCGCAATCCTGCCGTACCTTTTCGAGGTGGGCTTCAACCGCATAGACGCTGCTCACGCAGTAAAAAATCCTGCCTCGGGACGGGTAATGCAGAAGTGCGGTCTGAAATACGAGGGCACGTTCAGGCAGTTTTTCCGTTCCACGGCAGGAGAGCTTCTCGATATAAGCTTTTATTCGATTTTGCATGAGGACTTTTTGGCGGGAGAAAATCAGTCCTCATAATACTTAGGGATAAGCTCCAAATTTCCGATTTTTACAACCTCGGCATAATCTACCGAGGTTTTTATTTCGGTCTCGGTGATGATACCTCCGCAAGGGAGAGCGTGTGCGTTGTGTGCGTCCGAGCCTGCCGTTACTGGCATATTGTAGCTTTCGGCGTACCATGCTGCACGTTCATTTTCCTCACGGCTGTTGCTCATGTTTATTATTTCCACAGCGTCGATATTTCTCGGGATAAGGGTGATTTTGTTCACGTATCCCCACAGTCTGAAAGGGTGGGCGTGTACCACAAAGCCACCGCTTTGACGAGCAAAGTCAGCGTACTCCCAAATTGGCATTTCCATTATCTGCGGGTTGTCAAGAAGCCACTGCTTGTCCAGACCGTAGGTAAGAAAATCGCTTGAGGCGTAGGCGAATTCCCAGCCGAAAAGGACGGTCAGACCTATTTCGTCTCCCCGCTTTTTGGCGTGCTCATAGCCCTTGCAGAGCAGGTCTATTTTCTCCTCCCAGGGCAGATCCCGGGGGACTGCGCTGTTGCCGTTGAAAAAATGGTCGGTGATGATTATGCCGCTGTAGCCTTTTTCCTTGTACGCCTCCGCAATTTCCGCTCCCGTTGTGCAGGCGCAGGCGCTGCCCTCCGATGTGTGGACGTGGGCGTCAAACTTATAATTTTTCATGTACATTAACCTCGATATGTGATTTTTTATTCTACGCTGTTTTCCTGTTCAGCTTCCATACGGCGTTCGACAGCCTTTACAACATATGCGTTAAGGCTTTCTCCCTGCTTTTCGGCAGCGGCTTGAATATCTGCCTTTCTGCCCTTTTTAACTTGTATCGCAAGACGGTCATAAGCTTTAGCATTGTATTTATTGCTTGCTCTTGTCTGAGGCTTACTCATTTTGACTGCCCCCGCTGTCACCGGAAACGTATTCGAGAATATCCCCCGGCTGACAATCAAGAAGCTCGCAAAATTTTGCGATTGTCCGTGTGTCAATATCGCCGCCGTTTTTTATTTTTGTAAGCGTGGCTTGACCTATTATATTGTTCTGTCGTATGGTATATGATGTTATACCCTTTTGTTTCATCATAGCCAACAGCTTGTCATATATTATCGGCACAAATTACACCTCCGCAAATAATATTATAGCAATTTATAATCACTAATTGTAGTGTACAAAATCAACAAATTTTGTCACTAAAAATTGTGTGTAAAGCATATTGACACATCACTAATTATTGTGTATAATAAAAATAAAGTCGACAAACTAATAATTTTTCATGTACATTAACCTCGATATTTTATGCTTTATCTTTATCGGAAACGTATTCGAGAATATCCCCCGGCTGACAATCAAGAAGCTCGCAAATCCGTCCGATATTATCGGTTGAGACCATTTCGCCCGTTCTGAATTTTTGCATTGTACTTTCGCTCAAAATTTTTTCATTTCTAAGTCTTGTTGACCGGTAGCCCTTTTCTCTCAAAGCAGCAAGAATATTAAATTTGTACTGCATTGGCTTAATATCACCTCTAACTATTATATATAAAATACTCATAAAAAACAATGTAACTTTGCACAAATATTCACATTTATTTTCGTGTGATACGCCAGTTGAACCACACGTATAATCGTGGTATAATATAATTAAATTATAAAAACAAAAGGAGAATTACTATGCAAATGCCAACATTACAGGAAATATTCTACAATATGAACGGTGAGGAAGTTTCCTCTCCCGATCTTGAAGACGAAATGAGAGCCTTGTGCGGATTTGCACGGCTTCTCAAGGAGCAGAAAAAAATCAAAAAAATTGATAAAAATCGGCTCTGCGAATCGGCGGAGGCTGTCTCCAGAACCGCCAAATGCGCCGGCTTTGCTCTCGGATTTTCCGTCGCTGTAAGACTTTTCTGCCAGCGGGATTAATCTATGCTCGCAATACCAATAGAAGTATCGCAGTCCGCCTCGTAATCAACGCCCTCCGCGTCAAAGCCGAAAAGCATATTGAAATCCTTTCTGTAGCCCTCTAAATCTGCGCTTGCTTCAATATTCCCGCCGGAAATATTTTCCCATATCTCCATTACCTTTTTCTGAACGTCCTCACGCATTTCCCAGTCGTCAAGACGGATAAAGTCCTCGCTGTCGGTCTGAACGCCGCCGTTTCCGAAAAGCTTCTCTGCAAAAAGTCTCTGCATCTGCTCAATACAGCCCTCATGCAAGCCCGCCTCTTTCATGACCTTGTAAAGTATTGAAATATACAGCGGCACAACGGGTATAGCCGAGCTGGACTGTGTTACTAACGCCTTGTTTACCGAAACATATGCCGTAACACCGTCAATGGTCTTTGTTATATCCTTCGCAGCAGCGGCAAGGTGCGCTTTTGCCCTGCCTATGGAGCCGTCCTTGTAAATGGGGTGGGTGACCTCGGGTCCTATATATGAATACGCAACGGTAACTGCGCCGTCCTCGATCGCGTCAGCGGCTTTAAGCGCGCCTATCCATTCCTTCCAATCCTCGCCGCCCATTACCTTTACTGTGGCGAAAATTTCCGATTCCGTTGCGGGGGACACGGTTATATTGGAGACCTCTCCCGTTTTGACGTCAATGGTCTTGTTTGTGAAATCGCCGCCAACGGGCTTTATTACAGAACTGTATACCGTTCCGTCGGAGGTAGTCCGTCTCGGCGCGGCAAGGCTGTATACCACCATGTCGACCTTGCCCCAGTCCTTTTTAATGAGAGCAATTACCTCGTCCTTGACCTGCTGGGAGAAAGCGTCCCCGTTTACGGTTTTGGCGTACAGACCGTCCGAGTGGGCAAATTCCTCAAAGGCGGCGGTGTTGTACCAGCCTGCTGAAGCGGTACGGTTATCGCTGCCCTGCTTGTCAAAAATAACGCCGATAGTAGAAGCCCCGCAGCCATATGCGGCGGAAATCCTCGAGGAAAGACCGTAGCCCATTGAAGCTCCTATGACAAGGACTTTTTTGGGACCGTTCGTTTTCCCCTTGCTTTTAACATATTCTATCTGGGACTTTACTATTTCTTTGCAGCCGACAGGGTGAGCCGTGGTGCAGATAAATCCTCTGATTTTTGGTTTTACTGTCATATACTATCTTTCCTTTCACGTTTTTATCGGTATAATAAATACAATAATTATACCACATTATTCCTTAAAAATCAAGATAAAAATTACAGGGGGTCTTACGTTAAATTTATTTAGCACAGAACCTCTTTATAGGGGCTTGGTAAAGCAAAAGTGTTTTTCATCTTTTGGGGGCAGAAAAACGCCTCACGCGAAACGACGCACGCGCAGCGCCTTGACTTTTTGCAGGATTTGGAGTATAATTATTTATTAACGGCATAAAATATTTCTTGAAAAAATACCATTGAAAGGAATTATTTTACGCCATGCCGAATATTGAAAATAATAACGACGATAAAAACAACGAAAATGATAACAGTACCCCGTCGCAGGAGCAGCTCAATCAGGAGGAGCTTATCGAAAAAAACGGCGAGGTGGTGGCTCAGAACGCAAAGCACCTTATCCATTGTCTTAACGTTATCGGACAGGTGGAGGGACACTATATCCTGCCGCCCCAGAACAAGACCACAAAGTATGAACATATTATCCCCGCACTTGTTGCTATCGAGCAGGATCGCTCCATTGAGGGGCTGGTGATAATCCTCAATACCGTTGGCGGGGACGTGGAAGCAGGGCTTGCCATTGCTGAGCTTATCGCTGGAATGAAAACTCCCACCGTGTCTCTCGTTGTGGGCGGGGGACACTCTATCGGCGTACCTCTTGCAGTTTCGTCAAAAAAATCCTTCATTGTGCCAAGCGCGACAATGACTATACACCCGGTTCGTATGAGCGGCACTGTTCTGGGCGTACCCCAAACAATGTCATATTTTGACAAAATGCAGGACAGGATAATAAGCTTTGTTTCGCGGAACAGCAATATGCCCCCCCAACGTTTCCGTGAGCTTATGATGAATATGGGGGAGCTTACCATGGATATGGGTACTGTCCTTGACGGCGAGGCTGCGGTTTCAGAGGGACTTATCGACTCTCTCGGCGGGCTTTCGGACGCAATCGAAGCGTTGTATGAGATTATCGAAACAACCGAAAAGAGGTATCCCGACAACGCAGAGGATACGCAGAAATAATATACCAAATGATATAAAACACAAAAATAATACGAAAAGGAATAATTTTTATGACTGTTTTAGAGGGAATTTTACAGGGCATTCTGCAGGGACTTACCGAGTTCCTGCCTGTGTCAAGCTCGGGACATCTGTCTCTTTTTCAGCACTTCTTCGGGCTGGACGGCGAGTCTGCCGTCACTATGACGATAGTGCTGCACTTAGGCACGCTTGTGGCTGTGTTTATCGCCTTTTGGGGAAAGATAAAGGATTTGATATTTGAAGCTTTCAGACTGTTACGGGACATTTTCACGGGTAAATTCAAGTGGAAAACCATGAATCCCGAACGGCGCATGATAATGATGATAATAACGTCAATACTGCCGCTTTTCGGGTTTTACATATTTAAGGATTTTTTTGAAAAGCTTGGCAGCGACAGCGATATTTTGGTGGAGGGCTTTGCGTTTTTGTATACCTCCGCGCTGTTGTTTTTGAGCACTAAGGTAAGCGGTACTATAGAAAACGGTGAGCACTATGCTGCCGCAAAAAGCAGGACTGCGGGAGAGACTACAGTCCCCGCAGCGCTGACGATAGGCGTTTTTCAGGGTATCGCTCTTGTGCCGGGAATATCCCGCTCCGGCTCGACTATATCCGCCGCACTGTTCACAGGAATGAAGCGGGAGGACGCTGTTGAGTATAGCTTTATTTTGGGTATTCCCGTAATTTTGGCGGGTGCAGTCGTAAAGCTGGGGGAAGCCTCCGCAAGCGAGATCACCGCAAATATCCTGCCGCTTTTGGTTGGATTTGCTGTTGCGGCGGTATCGGGATATTTCGCGATACGTCTTATAAAAATGCTTGTTGTGAACGACAAGTTCCGCATTTTTGCGTGGTACACATTGGTACTGGGTATCGCTGTTATCGGTCTCGGACTGTACGAAAATATAAGCGGAGTAAGAATAATGATAGGATAAAAATTCTGGGGCGGAAAGCACGTACCCCAAGAGGATACAAAAATCGGAGGGAACATAAAGTGGCACAGAGAAAAACATCTTCACAGACTTCGTCAAGGTCTAAGGCGGCGCAGGAAAAACAGGAGAAAAACGCGGGGGACAGAGTCCTTTGGTCGGCGATACTGTTTGCGCTGGGCGTTCTTATTTTAGCGTTCACCGTTGTAAAGGGCGAGTCCGCATGGAATTCCATACATAACATCTTTTTGGGAATGTTTGGTTTTTCGGTGTTCCTTGTACCCATTATACTTATATATGTTTCCGTAATGATAGCAATGGATAAGACCCACCAAGCAGTTGAGGGCAAGGTCATTCAGTGCTTTATGATAATTTTCCTGCTGTCGGCTTTTGTGCAGATAGTTTCAAGCGCCGCTCTGCCCGAGGGAAATCTTTTTGAGGAAATTATCCCCACCCTTTACGCCGAGGGAAAACAGCTCCGCGGCGGCGGGGTTTTCAGTGTAATACTTGCTGTACCCCTATTAATGCTTTTCAAAAAGACCGGTGCGACTATTATAATTTCCCTGCTAATTTTTGTATTTATAATGATATTTGCAAACAAGACCGTCATTGACCTTATCAAGCTT
>CAMWVF010000049.1 GCA_947177545.1 uncultured Clostridia bacterium
CCCTCATACGGAAGGGGTCCCACAGGCGAGGTTTGGAAGCTGGAGGACAGTATTTACGATTTAGTAAAATTGTGCGTCGGCGTACTTAGCGACGAGCCGCTGTTCTTCCTGCTGAACAGCTATACAACGGGGCTTTCTCCGTCTGTAATGGCGTATATCCTGCGGGAGACCGTGGGAGAAAAGTTCGGAGGCAGCGTTACCGCAGACGAAATAGGCTTGCCTGTTGAAAGCAGCGGTGGAGTACTGCCCTGCGGTTCGACAGCGATTTGGGCGGGGAACGCCCCGCTGAGAGAGTCACCCTTAAAGTAAAATACAGTAAAAATTTGATTTTTTAAGACTTATTAAGGGCGGGTCGGAAGTTCTTAATCTTTAATTTCCAATAACGAGGTAGAAAAAAATGCCGTTTTTTGCATTTGCAGCAGGAATATATTTTATAGTCACGGGAATTATCCAAAAGGGCAGGGCGTTCAGGTCAAAAATGGGTACGCCCCTCTCGGAAAAAGAAGTCAAAACAGTTAAACTCACCTATATCATAGTAGGCGCAATTTTGCTGTTAATAGCTTTGATAAGCGGTATAGAGCTGTTTACGGAGGTTTAGCGTCTATATTTGGAGGCGGCTGATGTGAGACTTTTTGTACGGCTTATTTTGGGACTTTTACTTATATATGCGGGATTTTCAGATCAGGAAATTTTCTACCGCATAAGGGGGATAAGTCTGAAAGGCGCTGGCGTAACGGTCATGCGTATCATATATATTTGCGCAGGCATACTTTTAATTGTACTGTAAAAAATTTCGGAAAAGGAAAATATTATGCAGGAAAAAATTATATCAGCAGAAAATGTGGATTTCCACTACTCAAATGAATTTGAAGAAAACGAGAACGCTCCCGTAAAGCAGGTGCTTAAAGGGGTCTCTCTCGATATAAAAAAAGGCGAGTTCACCGCGATTCTCGGGCATAACGGCTCGGGAAAATCCACCATTGCCAAGCACATGAACGCTATACTCCTGCCATGCGGCGGAAAGGTCTATGTGGACGGCATTGATACCTCAGACGAGGAGAGGCTCTTTGATATACGCCAAAGTGTGGGAATGGTTTTCCAGAACCCAGACAATCAGATAGTTGCCACCATTGTTGAGGAGGACGTGGCTTTCGCTCTTGAAAATTTGGGCGTTCCTCCCTACGAAATGCGGGAGCGTGTGGACGACGCTTTGAAGTCCGTGGGAATGTATGAGTACCGTGAGCACTCTCCACACCAGCTTTCGGGAGGACAGAAGCAGAGGATAGCAATTGCGGGAATAATTGCAATGCGCCCCGACTGTATCGTCCTCGACGAGCCGACTGCAATGCTTGATCCACACGGAAGGAGAAGCGTACTGAAAACGATACGTAAGCTTAACCGTGAATTCGGTATAACAATAGTGCTGATAACCCATTATATGGACGAGGCTGCACAGGCGGACAGAATTGTGGTCATGGACAATGGTGAAATTGTCATGGATAACGTCCCGAAAGAGGTTTTTTCTAATGTAGAGCTTATGAAAAAAATCGGTCTGGACGTTCCGCAGGTCACGGAGCTTATGTATCTTTTAACGCAGTGCGGACTTCTTTCTGACACACATATCATTGACGAGGAAGAATGTACAGAGGCGTTGATAAAGATATTGACCGCGTGATGCGTCTAAAAAATGATGTTTGTTTATTTGGTATAAATCAGTAATTTGTGAGGAAAAATTATGGCTGTGATCAAAACAGAAAATCTTACCTATACTTACAGCATAGGCACTCCTTTTGAGAAAACTGCTGTGGACAGCGTGAACCTCGACATTGAAGAGGGTGAGTTCGTGGGCATAATCGGACATACGGGCTCGGGAAAATCTACGCTTATCCAGCACCTGAACGGTCTTGTTAAGCCTACCTCCGGTAAGGTCATAATAGACGGCGATGATATTTGGAGCAAGGACGTGAAAATTCGGGATATACGCTTTAAGGTAGGTCTTGTTTTTCAGTACCCCGAATATCAGATTTTTGAGGAGACGGTTTATAAGGACATTGCTTTCGGTCCCAAAAACATGGGTCTGCCGGATGATGAGATTGACCGCAGGATAAGAGAAACTGCCGAGCTTGTAGGTCTGCACAAGGAAAATCTTGACAAGTCACCATTTGAGCTTTCGGGAGGACAGAAACGCCGCGTTGCCATTGCTGGAGTTATGGCTATGGAACCAAAAGTCCTCATTTTGGACGAGCCTACCGCAGGTCTTGACCCCAAGGGCAGGGACAAAATTTTAGGTCAGATAAAGGAGTACCAAAGGCAGAAAAAATCGACTGTCCTGCTTGTTTCCCACAGCATGGAGGACGTTGCAAAATTTGCGGATAAAATTCTGGTTATGAACAAGGCGCGGGTTTTCTGCTATGAGGACACTCCCGAGGTTTTCAAAAGAGCGGAAGAACTTACCGAGATAGGACTTGCCGTGCCACAGATAACACGTGTTTTCAACCGTCTGAAGCAAAGCGGCATAGACATACGCACAGACGTGTACACCACCGAATTTGCCAAAAAGACAATTCTTGAATATCTTGAAAAGCGGGGTGAGAGCCATGCTTAAAGATATCACTATAGGACAGTATTTCCCGGGAAAATCGGTAGTTCACAAGCTTGACCCAAGGTTCAAAATAATAATTACGGGGATTTTCATTGCCATGCTTTTTTCTGCGGACAGCTTTACCGCGTTGGTGGTTGGTATAGTTTTTCTGATTGTAAGCTTCCTGCTGTCGAAAATACCGTTTAAGCTTATGCTGAAAAGCCTGAAGCCGATAATCCCTATAATCATTTTCACATCGGTGCTTAACATATTTTTTCTGGACGGCGTGGTGCTCTTTAAGCTTGGATTTTTAAAGGTAACATACGAGGGTCTTCGCACCAGCGCATTTATGATAATCAGGATAATCGCCCTTATTATGGGCAGCTCCCTGCTGACCTACACAACCTCACCAATAACCCTTACGGACGCCATCGAGAGGCTTCTTTCGCCTCTTAAAAAGATAAAGCTGCCCGTTCACGAGCTTGCAATGATGATGACCATTGCGCTGAGATTTATCCCAACGCTTATAGAGGAAACAGACAAGATAATGTCCGCCCAAAAGGCGAGGGGAGCAGACATGGAAAGCGGCAGTCTCTTACAGCGTGCGAAAGCCCTTACCCCTATTCTGATACCTCTTTTCGTGTCAGCCTTCAGGCGTGCTGAGGAGCTTGCGGTGGCAATGGAGTGCCGTTGCTATCAGGGTGGAGATGGCAGAACGAGACTTAGGCAGCTCAAATCCACAGGTGGGGACTACTTTGCTCTGGGACTTTCCATAGTTTTTCTCGACATTGTTCTGCTTATAAACTGTATGACAGGTTGATGCTTATGCGTAATTTAAAGGTTTTTACGGCGTACTGCGGTACTGCTTATCACGGCTTTCAGCGGCAGGAAAACGCCGTTGGGGTACAGAATATTCTTGAGGAAAAGCTGTCCCTTCTGACGAACGGCGATGTTAAAATAAACGGCTGCTCGCGGACGGACACAGGCGTCCACGCAAATGAGTACTGCTTCTCCTTTGAGACGGAGCACAGTATTCCCTGCAATAATATCATAAGGGGAATGAATTCTATTCTCCCCAACGATATTTCGATTTTGAGCTGTGAGGAAGCTCCTGCCGATTTTCACGCGCGGTATTCATGTATTGCCAAGGAGTACGAGTACCTTATACTCAACAGGCAAAGCAAGGATCCATTTCTTGCGGACAGGGTTTTGCACTATCCGTTCAAGCTTGACATACCGCTTATCGAAAAAGCGGCGCAGGACTTTATTGGTACTCATGATTTCACATCCTTTTGCGGTACGGCAAATCTAAAGGAAAATACTGTCAGGACAATAGAATATTTTAAGGTACAGCAATGTGAAAATTTAGTGAAACTTATTGTAAAAGGCGATGGATTTCTGTATAATATGGTTAGGATAATGGTCGGCACGCTTATCTTTATCAACGAGGGCAAGCTGGACGCAGGCTCAATTCCGGCCATAATTGCAGCGAAAGACAGAAACTTTGCGGGCAAAACTATAGGCGCGCAGGGACTTTATCTTAACAAGGTTTTTTATTAAAAAATTCTTGCCTCTTTAAACCGCGAACCGTAACCGATATTAAAATTTTATTCTGAAAGGAGAGCTTAGTGTGGCTGTTACGGACGTTTCAATGCTTCGTAAAAACAAAAAAAAGAAAAAAGCGCTAAGCTTTCTGAAAAAGCTTATTATTCTTCTTGCGGCAGCGGGAGCGGTGGCGGCTGTGGTTTTCACCAAGGATTTGTGGTATCCCAAGCTGGACGGAATACTTACAAAAATTCCGGCAAAGGAAAACTCCGCAGAGCTTGCCGAGGGGGAGTTTCCCATATCCATAGAGGGCGGCGCAAGCTATAATCTGCTGCCTCTTGACAGCAGTATAGCTGTTGTTGACGACTCTCACTTTTTTGTGTACAACAATGACGGAAAAATGATCTATGCGGCGCAGCACACCTTTTCAAGACCCATTATGACGGCGTTTAACAAAAAGGCACTGCTGTACGATCTGGGGGGGAAAAGCTTCGGACTTTACAGCAAATACAAAAATATTTACAGTAAATCCACAGAAGAACCCATTTTGCTTGCAAGGCTGGGAAACAACGATATTGCGGCGGTAGTTACGAAAAGTGAAAAATATCCCTCAGCGCTTATGGTATATGATGCCTCGGGAAAGAATATTTTTAATTACCGCTCAGTTTCAAGAATTATTGACGTGACCTTTAATTCCGACAGCAGCGGCTGTTATATAACGACTATCGGTACCCGCGGCGGTTTTATCGTATCGAACATACTTTATTACCGCTTTGACAAGGTGGACTACGACGATAATGGAAATCCCGTTCCCGTATGGCAGACCGACGACCTGCAAACTCTTGCCCTTTCGGTAAGGCTTTACGGAGAAAACAGCATAATACTTTTCGGCGACACAATGTGCGCATACTATGACGAAAACGGCAATTTTACGGACAGCTATCAGTACAAACGTCAGCTTGTGGACTATTCCTCTGACGGCAGCATTGCGGCTATGATTTTCAGGAACGATGAGCGCAGAAGCTCCGAGCTTGTTACTATGGACTGCCTTAACGGTACAATAAGCGAAAAAAAACTTGGCTATGAAGTACTTAACGTTCAGGTAAGCGGGAATACTGTATATATGCAGAGCAGGGACGGGATTGAGTCCTGCACCGCGGACGGCGAGCCGCTTTCCTCGGTGGAGTTGGACACGGATTACAACGATTTCTGCCGTGTGGGGAGCTATATTTATCTCCTCGGTTATGACGAAATAAACAGGATAGATTACAATTAAAATTTACGAAAAAAGGTTTGAAACATTTGAATTACGCTTTGGATATTGCCGCTGCGGCATTGATAATAATATTTACATTTGTGGGCTCCCGCAAGGGCGCGGTAAGAATGCTCATTTCCCTTATCGGTTATGTAGCGGCGTTTGCGGCGGCGGTCTTTGTCAGCAACGCGGCGGACGATTATGTCTATGACAGCTTTGTAAAGCCTGCCGTTATGTCTGCTATGGAGACAAAGGCGGAGGAACTTTCCGAGACATATCTTACTCCCGAAAGCCTCGGTGAAATCCTTGCAGGCAGCGGCTTGGAGCTTGACAGCGAGCAGCTTGACGCGCTCATATCAGGGGGAGAAGCTTACGAAAAGGTATTGACTGATGAGAAATTTCGTGATACACTTAATAGTGTATTTATAAATTACTGCCGTATGCTTACGGACGCGTTTTCGGGAGTGCTTCCCGAGGAAGTTGTAAGCGGTGCGGAGGCTTACCTCAATGAAACCGATATGGAAAATCAAAAAAAGCTGGAGCTTCTTACGGAGGAAAAACAGTCCGTGACGGAAATTATTGAAAGAGAAATAGTCCGTCCTCTTATGATGAGGACTGTAAATGCGGTACTGTTTGCGGTGACATTTGGGGTAGTCCTTATCGTATTTGCAATAATTTCAAAGGCAGCGGGTCTTATACGGAAGATACCCGGAGTACGCTCGGCGGACAGCTTTCTTGGCGGACTTATGGGCTTTATCCAAAGCCTTTTGGCAGCTGCGGTACTGTGCTTCGCAGTCAGCATTTTTGTCAAGCTGACAGGAGGTGCAAATGAATATATCAATCCCGAAATAATTTCGGAGACCATTGTTTTTAAATGGCTCTACAACGGAACATTTTATTTGGTGTCTATTATACTTTAAATATAAAATCAGGATAAGATTTGGAGGACAGCAGCGATATGCTATGTACAAGATGCAAAAAAAGGACGGCGGTCGTTTTTATAACGGCAATGCAGGGAAACGAAAAGCGCAATGAGGGCTTGTGCCTTGTATGCGCAAAGGAGCTTGGTATCCCGCAGGTAAGGGAATATATGGATCAAATGGGTATCGATGACGACGAGGTGGAGGAGTTTGCAGACCAGATGACGGATGTTTCCGAGGCTCTGGACGGGGACTCCTTTCAGCACGGCGGCACAGGTGCGCTGCCTAATTTTATCCAGAATCTTTTCGGCGGTTCTATCAAGAATTTCAGCGATAAGATGAAAAATATTTCCGACAGTGATAATATTGCAGGGGACTTAAGTTTTGGTACGGAGTCAAAGCGTGAAAGTACCGAAAAGTCTGAAAAAAGCAAAAAGGACAAAAAGAAGAAAACCAAGTTTTTGGATGCTTACTGCACCAACCTTACGGGACGCGCGGAAGATGGAAAGCTTGACAATATTATCGGCAGGGATAAGGAAATTGCGAGGACTATCCAGATTTTGTCCCGCCGTCAGAAAAACAATCCCTGCCTTATAGGCGAACCGGGTGTGGGAAAAACCGCCATTGCCGAGGGCATTGCCCAAAAAGTAGCAGCAGGGGACGTACCGTTCAATTTGAAAAATAAAAAGGTACACTTGCTTGACCTTACCGCCCTTGTTGCAGGAACACAGTTCAGAGGACAGTTTGAAAGCCGTGTAAAGGGTCTTATCGAGGAGGTCAAAAACGAGGGAAACATAATCTTGTTTATTGACGAAGTACACAACCTTGTGGGTGCAGGGGACAGCGAAGGTTCAATGAACGCCGCAAATATATTG
>CAMWVF010000050.1 GCA_947177545.1 uncultured Clostridia bacterium
ATTTGAAATAAATTGCAATACAAAAATAAAAAACAATTCTCCGCACATTAACCGTGCGGAGAATTTTGCAAATGTTATAAGAAGTTATTTGATGAACTGTTTCAAGCTATTTGAGTTTTATTGGGCGGAGCACCTGATACCCCAGTACCTCGGGATAATGCCGCTGATAGCATTGGCAGACGTCCTCGTTCCATTCGTACTTTCCGCCGCCGAATTTTTCAATGTCGTAATTCCATGCAAGACCCTCGACCCTGCCCATTACCTCGCCGTTGTCCTTGAGGTAGTCGAACGTCGGGTGGTAAAAAACAAGATAATAGCTTGCGGGTATCTCCCTAAGCTCAAAGCCCTCGGGGATTTTTCCGCTGTAGTCAAGGGGTACGCCCGTGCCGTAGAAATACTTGTGTTCTCCGTTAACTTTTTGCCAGCCCGCTGTATGTCCGGAAACGATAATGTCGCATACGTTGTTCAGACTGTCAACGATACCGCAAACAGTATCGCAGTTGTGATATTGCCAGAACTCTCCGTAATTCCTTGCTTTTTCATCCCATATACCGAGGTACTTGTGAGCGGGAATAAATTCAACCTTTACGTGAGCGTCGGTAAGAACAGTTTTGCTCATAGTTTTTTCTCCTTTCAGATTTTGATAATATTCGGGGCTGAGAACTACCTGCTTTATGGAAAGCGGGATAGGTACGGGTTCTCTCCGATAGGACGCAGGTGTGCACCCAAACGCCGTCTGAAAAGCTCTCGTCAGAGCCTCCTGAGAGGAATATCCGCATCTCACGGCAATGTCGATTATACGTTCGTCCGTGTCCCGCAGAGCTAAAGCCGCAAGCCTGAGCCGTCTGCCGGAAACATAGCGTTTTATTGTCATTCCCGTGATCTCGTGAAAGCGGGTCGAGCAATAATAGGGCGAATATCCGATATGCTCCGCCATTTGCATAAGCGACGGTTCTTCGCATAAATTATCCTCGATCCAGTCGATCATTTTCTGTATCGCCTCGTTCCATTCGTACAAGCTGTTCGCCTCCCTCCGAAAATAAATATACCACATATCAAAGGATAAAATCTTGATTTAAGTTGGAAAATATATTTATATTGAAAATATAAGCAGTACCGCAAAATTATTTACAGTACTGCTTAAACTTTATTGTATGCTTATATATTCGCGTTTATTTCTTTTAGTATCTCAACGACTTCTATATCTCCGTCTACAAGCACTTCTGTTATTGGCTCATGACCGTCTTCATTTGGATCGTTTAACCAATATATCTCTGCCAATCTGAGATTTTCTTTCTCGGAAATCGTTCCGTCAAAGCATTTATAAGCGTCACCGTAATAGCAATTTCCGTTGACCTCTATCTTGACAACACAATAAGTAGGACGTCCGATGCGGGCAAAATATTCACCCCACCGTTCAGCCTCCTCATATGTCTTGGAAACATACAATGAAGCCATGCGGGACGGATACTGCGGATACTTTTCCTTTCGTATCTTTTCCAACGCCAGTTCACGAAGAGCAACATCGACATTATGGCTTAATTCCACCCCTTTGTATTTTTCGGGGTTATTGTAAATATCCTCAACCGTACTCATTTCTGCGTAAACACGATCGTGAACACCGTTAGGGTGCTTTTCGTCCAATATAAAGTGCTGCCCAACCTGTTTGGGCTTGTCTGAAACAACATGATAAAAAAACATAAAGATCCTCCAAATTCAAATAAATTTTAGCCGATAAAATCTACATGAAACATTTCATACACCTCCGTATTCAAATGAATTCTAGTCAACAAAAGCTGAATTAAACATCGCTATCATCTCCTTAAATATTGTTTTACAGAAATTGATTTAAAAAGATTGGAGAATTTAAAAAATCATTTATGCCTTTAATTTTAAATAACACTTACAGCTTTGAAATATGCTGGAAAGCCTTGTCGGTGCTCCAGAAAAACATATCGTCCTTGAACCGTTCTTTAAGACCGCACCGCTCGATCATCTCCATAACGGGAGGCTGAACGCAGGAAAAATACACCATAATTCCGCTTGAAATAAGCCTTTCGCAGTATTCGTGGAGAGCCTCGATACCCGAAATATCCGCAACGGTAACGCCTCTCATGGAGAAAATAACATTATAATTCTCACCCAAAGCGGAGATTTTTTCCTCCAGCTTGTTACAGGTGCCGAAATAAAGTGGTCCCGATATGTAAACGACGCAGGTGTATTTTAACTTCTCCGGGTCGACGTTGTTCTCGTCCAGCTTGTCGGGGTCGATCTCCGCAACGCTTACCTGCATATCGGAAACCTTAACAACAAACATGATTATCGAGAACGCAACTCCGATAAGAATTGCCACAGTAAGGTCAAAAATAACCGTTGCAAGCATTGTTATCAGGAACTGGAAAATAGCCGTTTTAATCTTCTTTCCGAATATGGATTTTATAGCAGCCCAGTCGTTCATTCTCCAAGCTGTAACAATAAGTACTCCCGCAAGAGCCGAAAGGGGAATCATAGACATAACTCCGCCGAGAATAAACATTGACAGCAAAAGCACAACCGAGTGGACGATAGAGGTCATACGTGTCTGTCCGCCCGATTTTATGGCAACGCTTGTACGCGCAATTGCCGCAGTTGCGGGTACGCCGCCGAAAAAGGGGATTATCATGTTTCCTACGCCCTGTGCAACAAGCTCCACGTCGGCGTTGAGCTTTTCGTTTTTCATTCGTCCCGCGGAAGCTCCGCAGAGCAGGGACTCGATAAGTCCCAAAGCGGCAATTGAAACAGCAGGAACGATAAGTCCCTTGACAGTATTCCAGTCCGAAAATGCTGCAATGTTGAGCCTGTCGTCAAGAAATACCGTTTTGGGTATTGCTCCCACCACCGCAACGTTAAACTTGAAAATCATATTTGCCGCCGTTGCAAGGACAATAGCAGCCAGCGAACCGGGAAAGTACTGATTTATCTTTTTGGGGTAAACGAACATGAACACAATTACCGCGAGTCCGATAATAAGTCCCGTTAAGTCAAGGTGCTGTTCAAGAGTAAAATAGCTGCCTATCTTTTCAATAGTGGTAAGTCCCGATGAGGTAAGTCCCGTGAGATTATTTACCTGTCCCAAAGCAATAATGACTGCAATGCCGCTTGTGAAGCCCGTGATAACAGGCATCGGCAGGTAGGAAACCAGTCCGCCTAATTTAAGTATTCCCGCAATAAGCAAAAGCGCGCCTGCAATAAAGCTTGCAATAAAAACGCCCTGTATACCGTATTGCGCCACAAGTGAAACAAGTATAGCGGTCATAGCTCCGGTGGGACCGCTTATCTGATAGGAAGCCCCCGAAAGTCCGCCTATGATAAGTCCTGCAAAAACCGCGGTGATAAGTCCCGCCGCCGCGGTTGCTCCCGAGCTTACGCCGAAAGCGAGAGCCAAAGGCAGAGCCACCGCCGCAACGGTAACTCCCGCAAGAGCGTCTTGACCGAATTTTTTGGCGTTGTAGCCTTTAAATTCCCGTTTGATTATTTTTCCGAAATCCTTAACTAACATAATTCTGCTTCTTTCAATAATATTTGGTACATAAATACACCTATTAGTATTTTACTCTTTTGCATGAATAAAGTCAAGCAGAATATATTGCACAAAAGCCTATGTTTTTTAGTAATATTAACTATTTTACGTTGCGGAAGTTTTTCAAAATATTATTATAAAGACAAATAAGAGTTCCACAGCTTTACAAAAGTGAGTTGAGTTTTCTCACTCAAAAAACAACTTCTTTTAATATTTTTCCCGCAGGCTGAAACGGTATTCGCCCATTTGGCGCGAATATTGTTTCAACCTGCGGGAGTATGGTAATTAAGAGTAAATTCAACCCTCGCTTGCCTTGCACGCCGTATTTTGCCTTATTGGATTTGCTTTTACACAAAATTTTTGGAAACGCCTTTTATCATTTTCAGGTTTTTTACAACCATAAGGAATATTTGTCGTCAGCGGCTTTCCTGATTGACCTTTTTCAATTATTTTTTGCCTTTATCGGGAAATAATAATCCATCTGTTCATATCCCATTATTTCCTGAGCAGCATGAGAAGTAATGATATTTCCCAGATCCTTACGAAGCGTATCACGTTCAAAGCCGTTCTCACTCAAAAACTTATTCACCTCTGCGTTCATAAGTTCCGTATCTGTTTTTTGGTCTATGTCAGTTGCAACGGCGTAAAGACCGCCCTTAAAATCCACGATCTCAAATTCGGACGGAACGTTCACGGTGCCTTCAAGCATATACAGCCACGTAAAGCCGTCCTCTCCGCCAAACAAGAAATCCTTCGGGAACAGACTGCGTTTTTGTGAGGAAAGCCATTTCTCAAACCGATCGAACTTTTCTTCCCCAAACATTCCTTTGCCAGATGATACCATTTGGCAATCAGGCATTTCGTAAATTCTTATACTTTGCATTTTTATTCCTCCCAGTGAATTTTCAAATTCCTAATTTATATCATCAAAATTGTCAAAATAACTGTCTGCGCACAACACTTATTCAAACAATATGATAATCACGGTATGCACTTACTTTCATCCGGAACATAACCTCAAAAATTTTTTTTCCTTTTTGTTGATGTCAAGTATATTATATACCATTCCCTAACGGAAGAGTCAATAGCAAAAATAGAAAATATAATAAAATTTCTCTCTTCAGTTCCATGGCAGTGTATTCTTTCATTCTGCCGATAAGTTCAACAAACATATCTGACTGCTCTTTCCAAATTTCACATGTTTGCAACTGTGAGTTGAGTTTTCGCTAAAAAAAACAACACTCCATATGTGGACATTACAGTACATAACTAATATAATAATATTGTAGCATATAAATGCTATAATAAAAAACAAAGGAGAAAAATGGATATGTTTGATTTAAAAAAAATGGGAGAGCAGATTGCGCGTCTGCGAAAGGGAAACCACTACACTCAGGAACAGCTTGCGGAGAAATTAAAAGTCTCGCCTCAAGCGGTCAGCAAATGGGAGAACGGAAATTCAGTGCCGGAGATACCGCTGCTTTGTGAAATGTCCCGTCTTTTCAATTGTTCTGTAGACGGGATTCTTGACCCCGCGTCATGTGTTTTGAGAAATATTGACTTCAATTATGAATTCATTGTCAAGCCGAGGATTCCGGCGGCTGATTATTCGGGTCCCGAATGGCCTAAAAGTATTTCGTCCGCTTCTGCTTTAACCGCGTTAAAACTGTTTTTCGGACTGGAGCAGCGCAGGGACAGCCAAAACCGTCAGATAAACGATGAAGAAGAATATATTTTGCAGTCGGCAATTATGAATATATGCTTCGGATATTCCTACGGTCCAGATGAATGGATACGTGACGGATTTTTAATATACGGCTTGGATTATGAGCTTCATTCCAAATCGGATTATTCGGAAGATGAATTTATTTCCCTTGCGTGCAGACAAATTGAACACGGCTATCCCGTTATAATTATCCCGAAGGAATACACGGATACTATTTTGGCAGTCGGCTTTTCCGACCACGGGCGGATTTTAAAAGGTCTGAGTTTCTTAGAGGGAGACGATCAAAAAAATGCACGAATGAACTTTGACCAACTTGATCAATACGCCGCTTGGTACAAAACCGACTGCGATATGATGATTATTAAACCTTCAAATGAGAAAATGCCGTTGGCAAAAGCGTGTACCAATGCGCTTTTTAAGGGAATTGAACTGTTATCCAATAACAGCCATTGCGGGGAAGATAAAATGCAGGGCTATGGTATGGTTATTTATCGTAACTGGTGCGAGCTGTTACGGGAAGAAAATCAAAGAAATGCGGAACAGATCGAATGTACTTTTCCTCACGCATTTATTCATTATGAAAACAAGCTTAGAACCAAACAGTTTTTTGAATTATGCATAAACATAATCCCCGGCATTGATAAGGAATTAATGACTTTGGCAGTAAATCAATATAACGACATTATTTCCTCCGCAACAGAAATCGCAACCATTGCCCACACGCAGGGGGCGCTTCCCAAGGATTCCTTGAAAGAAAAAAGGAATCAAATAATTGAAATGCTGCGGAGAAGCAGTGAGCAGGAGGAGCTTGCTCTGTCTTATATCCAAAAGGCAGCAGCAAATATTCAGAAATAAAACTTACAAAACATAATGCAAACGGCAGAGTCCAAGCTTGGGACTCTGCCGTTTTATATAGTATTCAAAAAAATATCATATTTTTTTAATTTTACTATTGACTCTTCCGTTAGGTAATAGTTTATAATATACTTAATATCAATGAAGGGATAAATAATATGGGTAATTTAGTAAAAATAAGAGAAATATCTGTCAAATATGATGTATCCGCCCGCACCCTCCGTTATTATGAAGATATGGGCTTGATAGAAAGTACACGAAGTGATGAATATGCTTACAGACTTTATGATGAAGCGGCAATAAAACGCTTGGAGCAGATACTGATCTTACGCAGACTTAATATCAGTATCAAAGATATTAAACGCATATTCAGCACCACCGGCTCGGAAGTCGTTTTAGATGTACTTGAAAAAAAGGTCGACCACATAGATGAAGAGGTCTCTCTTTTGAATGAACTGAAAAAAATCGTCCTTGAATTTATTGAGCAGATAAAAAATCTGGATTTTGAAAAGGAAACTGACGTAAAGCTGCTGTACAAAAAAGCTGCCGATATTGAAACGCAGCTCACAAATACGGATTACAATGGAAACTCTTCTGCGGAACGTTTTTTTGAAGTAACCGAAAAGCTGAACGACAAGGTACCCGATATAATAATTGTCCGTATCCCGAAATTCAGGGCGGTTACGTCGGGGGAGATGTCTTATGAGGATATCTTTGGAAGATTTCAGACATGGCAGGAAGCCCACAATGATTTTTTTCAGCCTATCATTTTTGACGCTCCCGATTTCCTGTGTGAAAACAACGGAAGCCTTGAATGGATATGGCGCATTAGGGACAATATTACTGAAGCTGACACCGCTCCCTATGAAATTATCGAACACACGGGCGGACTG
>CAMWVF010000051.1 GCA_947177545.1 uncultured Clostridia bacterium
ATTTAAAGCTTGAAGATTACAAATCGGCACGGGATACTTTTAAGGAATTTATAAATACATATCCGCATAAAAGAATTGGATATGAAAAATATTTCACTGCTATTTCAGAAAATTTTGCGGAATATTTTGTTTATGACCTTACAGATTCAAATATTAAGGCAGAATTAAATAAAATAATAGAAAACTTGAAAAAAATTGATGATGAGCGTGACACAGATGACGCTAAAAATTTTTTAAAAAAAGTTAATGATTATTTGAATTGGATTGACCTTAAAGGGAAAAAGGAGCAAAATGAAAATATACTAAATGAACTCGAAAAAAGAAATTTATATTTGTCAGAACAAATAGATACAGCAAAATCAATACAAAAACGTTCTGTAATTTTTATTATAGTGTTTTCGGCCATTGGTGTTTTTAATCTTTGTGTTAAAAGCAGCCTTACTGTTTTTATATTTCTTATTGCATGTTTTTTTCTGATTGGTTTAGCACTGTCTACGCGTGATGTAAAAAACATGTCAAAAATGATAGACGAAGATTGCGCAAGAAAAATAGAGTTTGAAAAAGAAGGCAACAGTCTTGATGATAAAATCAATAAAATAAAAATTAATTGGTAAAGGAGATTATCAAAATGATCAAACTAACTCTTAAGGACGGCTCCGTAAAGGAGATCGAAGCTGCAATGCCCGCTGCCGAGGCAGTCAAGGGCATTGGCATGGGACTGTACAAATCCGCGTGCTGCGTAAAAATTGACGGTCAGGTATGCGATTTGCGTACCACTATCGACAAGGACTGCACCTTTGAAGTCATGACCTTTGACAGCGACGAGGGCAAAAAGACCTTCTGGCATACGGCTTCCCACATTCTGGCGCAGGCTGTTAAAAGGCTGTACCCCAACGTTAAGCTTGCAATAGGTCCCGCTATCGACAATGGTTTCTACTATGATTTCGACACCGAAAAGGCTTTCACCGCCGACGACCTGACCGCTCTCGAAGCCGAGATGAAAAAGATCGTCAAGGAAGGTATCGATATAGAGCAGTTCGGTCTGCCGGCTGACGAGGCTAAGGCTATGCTTGAAAAAATGGGCGAGCCTTACAAGGTTGAGCTTTGCGCTGAACACGCAGGCAAGGGCGAGGACATAAGCTTCTACAAGCAGGGGGACTTTACCGACCTTTGCGCAGGTCCTCATCTGATGAACACTTCCGCTGTAAAGGCTTTTAAGCTTACAGCCTGCACAGGCGCGTACTGGCGCGGCGACGCCAAGGGCAAGCAGCTTTCCCGTGTATATGGTACTGCGTACCCTAAGGCAAGTCAGCTTGAAGAGCACCTCAAGGCTGCCGAGGAAGCAAAAAAACGCGACCACAACAAGCTTGGACGCGAATTGGAATACTTTACCACTGTTGACTACATCGGTCAGGGACTTCCAATTCTTCTGCCAAAGGGCGCAAGGGTAATTCAGATACTCCAGCGCTGGATCGAGGACGTTGAGCAGAAGCGAGGCTGTCAGCTTACAAAAACACCTTATATGGCAAAACGTGAGCTTTACAAGATTTCGGGACACTGGGATCACTACCTTGACGGAATGTTCGTTCTCGGCGACCCCCACGATGAGACTAAGGAATGCTTTGCGCTACGTCCTATGACCTGTCCTTTCCAGTATCAGGTATTTTTGAACAGGGCACGCTCTTACCGCGACCTTCCTATGAGACTGACGGAGACCTCCACGCTTTTCAGGAATGAGGACAGCGGCGAAATGCACGGTCTTATCCGTGTTCGTCAGTTCACAATTTCCGAGGGACACTATATTCTCCGTCCCGAACAGCTTGAAGAGGAATTTAAAGAGTGTCTTGACCTTGCAAAATATGTTCTTGACACAGTAGGTCTGCTTGACAATTGTACTTTCCGCTTCTCACAGTGGGATCCCAATAATAAGGAAAAATATATCGGAACTCCCGAACAGTGGGACGAAGCCCAAGGCATTATGGGCAAGATACTTGACGATCTGGGTGTGGAATATACTGTCGGTATAGACGAGGCTGCTTTTTACGGTCCTAAGCTTGATATTCAGTACCACAACGTATACGGCAAGGAGGATACGATAGTAACTATTCAGGTTGACCAGCTTTTGGCTGAACAGTTCGGAATGGAATACACTGATGTTGACGGTAAAAAGAGACGTCCCTATATCATTCACAGAACTTCCCTCGGCTGCTATGAGCGTACTCTCGCGTACCTGCTTGAAACCTTTGCGGGCGCGCTGCCTTTGTGGCTTTCTCCCGAACAGGTAAGGATCCTCCCCGTTACGGACAGAGCTGTCGAGTACTGCAATAAAGTCCTCGAAAAGCTTGAAAACAGGGGCATAAGAGCGACAGTTGACTCCCGCAAGGAGGGCGTAGGCTATAAAATTCGTCAGGCGCAGCTTGACAAGATTCCTTACTTCTTTATCGTAGGCGACAAGGAAGTGGAGGAAAACACCCTTTCGCTCCGTTCCTGCAAGGAGGGCGACCTTGGAGCAAAACCTATGGACGAGGTACTGGAAAGAATTTTCAGAGAAAACGACGAAAAGGTAAGATAAGCGGCGGTAAACGCCCAAACGGACTGTACAAGCCTGTACAGTCCGTTTTTTCTTATATTATAGCTTAACTGTGTCTGTTATTTTACGGCTTTTTTGTGGAATATTGACATTGAAGTTATTGCCAATGAGTGGTATAATTACAACATATATCTCTAATTGCTTGTATTTTATCTTGATCTTGGAGGCATTTTATGAAAATAAATCTGCTCGACCTGGAAATAAGCAGCAAGCTTAAATATCAGATGATGTTTTTTGCCTGCGCTTTTATACATACGGTATTTTTCCTCGTCTTTTCCTTTTTCAAAATTTATATGCTCATGGCGTTCAATATTTTCAGCATAACCCTTTACATAGTCGGCGCGTATGCCTGCGGTACCGACAATTTTGAAAAGCACGCCCTTAAATGGATAATCCTGATATATGTCGAGATAACCCTCCACGCCATAGCCTGTACGGTGCATTTGGGGTATGAGACATACTTTTTTCTGTACGCAATGGTGGAGCTTTCCATATCGGCGTATATGCTTTATTTTGCCTGCGACAAGAGAATTTTTGCAAGAATGATATTGATTTTTGTGTGTACTTCTCTGCTGGCGTTTGCGGGCTGTCAGATATACCTGAGTTTTATGCCGCCTATTTTCAATTGGTACTTCGGACGGTATCTTACGGACGGAATGATAAGCCTTATGCGGCTTATGAATATTTCTTTCTGTACGGTAATTGTTTTTGTTTTCAGCGTACTTTTTGTAATTGAGATAAATCTTCTTATCCGCAAGCTCAATGAGGCTTACGACAAGCTTAGCTACACGGCTATGCACGACTCTTTGACGGGGCTTTACAACCGCCACAGTCTGAGGGACTTTTTTGAAAGCCTTACCGAAAGCGGAAATGAGTATTGCGTTGCTTTGGGAGATATTGACAACTTTAAAAAGGTTAATGACACCTACGGTCATGACTGCGGAGACGAGGTGCTTGTAACTGTGTCCGATATAATAAGGGAAAGCATTGCGGAGCAGGATCTTGCTTGCCGCTGGGGCGGAGAAGAGATACTTATAATCATGAGGGGGGCGCGGAGCGACTGTCTCGAACGCATGAACGGTATACGCAGCCGCATAAACGCCAGCATTGTGGAGTCCGGCAGTACATCTATAAGCGTAACCATGACCTTTGGTTTTGCGGACTGTCACGAGGTGGAGAACAGCGAGAAAAACCACATGGATTCCATAGTAATTCTTGTGGACAGACGGCTTTATAAGGGCAAAAACAGCGGGAAGAATGTTATAATCAGCGGGGAAACGGATAATGCGTAGTGATACAAAAATTACATTTATCCTCAATTGTCGGTATTAATAGCAAAATCGGAGCATTTTTGATGCTCCGATTTGAATTAGATTTTCAGCATGAATTTTATTGATCTTACCGCAAAGCGGAAACCTTGTTTAAATGCGTCGGAGCGGGCTTCGTATATGCACCGATGAGTTATGTTGTCGAGTTTGCTGCAGAGGTCTGAATTACACATTTCATTTTCAAATATGCTGTTCAATTCCGCGCAATCTTCTTTAAAGCTGTGTGATTCTGAGAAATGGAAGTCGCAGCAGTTAAAAAGGGCTTCAAAGCTGAATTCGTTTTCTTCCATAATAATTTTCCTTTCAAGCATTTTGTTTGTATATATTGTAACATATGAGAAACCATAAGTCAATTAATAGTTGGTGTATATACAATTAACTTTGTGTTAAGAGCGGAGGTGCAGATTTGGATAAAAAAAATATTGAACGTCCTCAATCAAGTAAGACTGCCCAGCAAAGAGCACAAGAAAAGTATGCTGAAAATGTTAAGCATATTAATATTAGAACAGACAAAAAAGTATATGAATTATTTAATACCTATTGCAATGATAACAAGATGACAAAAAAAGACTTGTTTGAAAAAGCTGTACAATATTACATTGATAACCACTAAAATATTTTAGGATCTGTTGACAAATTCGTCCATAATAATTTTCCTTTCAATGTGGATTTTGGTTTATCTTTAATTATATTTTATCATAACGTATACGTTGTATTAATTTTGCATTAAGTGGAGGTTTTGTATGCCAAGTAAAGAAGCTGTGGAACGTTCCCGCAAAAATTATAATTCTAAAGTTGATACCATAACATTACGAGTTGACCCTAAAATAAATGAATTGTTTAAAAATTATAGCCAAGAGAAAGGATTAACTAAAAAAGACTTGTTTGAAAAAGCCGTACAATATTACATCGACCACCACTAAAATTTTTTAGTACCTATTGACAAAGTACGCCGACAAATGCTAAAATATATTAGAAAAAATCGGAAGGGAAGTTTTATTATGGCGGATAAAAAAGATAAGAAAAAGGGCGTTATCGCCGAATTCAAGGAATTCATATCAAAGGGCAACGTTGTGGACATGGCGGTGGGCGTTATCATAGGAAGCGCGTTTACAGCTATCGTCAATTCGCTGGTCGCGGATATTTTTACCCCGATAATCGGTATCATTATCGGCGGTATTGATTTTGCCAGTCTTTCATTTAAAATTCCCGACACCGAGATAGACGGCAAGGTCATTGTGCAGGGCGCGGAGCTTACATACGGAAACTTTATCCAGAGTATTATTACTTTCCTGCTGACGGCGGTGTGCGTGTTTATTTTCGTTAAGGTAATAAACGCTGTCAGAAACGGCGCGTTCCTCAAAAAGAAAAAAGCCGAGGAAGAAGCTGCTGCCGAGGCTGCAAAGGCGGAAGGGGAAAAGCCCGCCGAGCCTCCCAAGCCCACGCAGGAGGAGCTGCTTGCCGAGATAAGAGATTTGCTGGCAAAGCAGTACAGTCAGCCTGATGTTCCCGAAAACAGGGAATAAACTTGACATAGGCGAAAAACCGTGATATAATAAAGAAAATTGCGGGAGGTGCGGAAAATGGGTCAAACAGATTTGCAGTTTAAATCGCAGCTGCTGGACGAGTACACGCGTCTTAAACGTATCAAGGAAAAAGCCCTTAAAGAGGGGGCGACGGAAACTGTGGCTTATATCGACGAGGAGATAGAGCTTGTTAAGCTGAAGCTCCAGCCGTTGGAGCTGCCCGAGGCATAAAATTTAAGCACGGAATTATTTCCGTGCTTTTTATTTATGCTTCGGTATAGTAAAATGCCTTTGCGCCGTGGCTTTCAAGGGACACGGTCAAGCTGCCCTCCGCGGTGAATTCTTTGCCGCTCCAAAGCTCTCTGCCGCTTATTTTGCCGTAAAGCTCAAGGTCGGAAAGGGGTATTTTCACCTCTCCGGACTTGTCTCCCGCATTGAACACCGCAATGTATCCGCCGCCTGCCGCGCTTGAAGCAGTCCACAGGATATACTCAACGCCGTCAATTTCACGCCGCCAGACCTGATGAGAGTGCCGCGCGTTTCGGTGCATTTCAAGTATGCCCTCGTTTGTGAGCAGGCTCATTGTAAAATCGTCAAAGCCGGTCATTTCGCCGCCTATCATAAGCGGTGAACGGAAAACGCTCCAAAGGGTGAGCATTGTTATCTGTTCGGCTGGGGTGAATTTTGTGCGGTTTGCCTTGTCGTAATCCTGCAAAATCGGTCCTATGGGGAGCATATCCGCGTCCGCCCAGTGCCCCGCGCCATTGTGGACGCACCACTTTTCCGCGCGGGAAAACATATCGTACAGAAGCTCCCACTTGTCCCAGAAATCGTCGGTGATACGCCACATATTGGATATCTGCTTGAAAAGCTCAGCCTTTTCGAGCGGAGCGGGTCCGGGGGAAAGGCTCAATATCATATCTCTGCCGCAGGAGCGCAGAGCCTCGCTCAGCATGATAAGCTCCTGCTCGGCATGGGGGAACTCACGCGCGATGTCGTCGCACTTTATAAAGTCAACGCCCCATGAGGCGTAAAGCGCGAAAATGCTGTCGTAGTACTCCCTTGCGCCGTCTTTTGAGGGGTCGACGCCGTACATATCGGTGTTCCACTGGCAGATACTGTCGGTTTTGGCGATTTGACGGGCGGTCTTGTCCGTGCCGAAAATCGGAGTGTTTCGGTGTACCGCCTGTCTGGGTATGCCCCTCATTATGTGTATGCCGAATTTCAAGCCGAGAGAGTGGACGTACTCCGCAATGGGAGCGAAGCCCTTGCCGCCCGAAGCGGAGGGGAAACGCTCTTCCGCGGGGATAAGCCGTGAAAATTCGTCCATAGCAAGCTCGGTAAAGGGCTGGTATTCGTGATTTGGGGCGGTGGGATTTGACCATTGAATGTCAACCACAACATATTCCCAGCCGTATTTTTTTAGGTGCTTCGCCATAAAATCGGCGTTTTGGCGGACTGTCTCCTCGTTTACGGCAGCTCCGTAGCAGTCCCAGCTGTTCCAGCCCATGGGCGGGGTAAGATTTTTCATGAAACCACTTCTTTCGTTTTGGTTTTATATATAGTATACCAAAAAAAGAAAAA
>CAMWVF010000052.1 GCA_947177545.1 uncultured Clostridia bacterium
ATTCTTGACGGAATATGCAAAGGCTGATATGGACTTGCACCCCGTCATTAGGACGCGAATGGGCGAGTACAAAATTGAGGGAAAAAACAGAGATTACTCCGTTGCGGCTTCGGGTACTTACGGAACGTCCCGTATGAACAGCTACTGCATTTTTGAAAATCTGCTTAATCAGCGGGATATTGTTGTCCGCGACCGTCACGATGAGGACGGGCGTGTGTGGTACGAGGTCAACGCAAAGGAAACGCAGCTTGCAAAGGAAAAGGCACGTCAGATGAAGGAGGGATTTAAAAACTGGATTTGGCAGGACATCGACCGCCGTGAAAAATATGTTGAAAAGTACAATAATCTTTTTAACGCTATTCGCGGCAGGGAGTACGACGGGTCACACCAAACATTCCCCGGTATGAACCCTGCCATAAAGCTGCGACCACATCAGGAAAACGCGATTTTGCGCGGAAAGCTTGGCGGAAATACTTTGCTTGCACATTGTGTTGGAGCTGGGAAAAGTTTTGAGATTGTCGCTACAACTATGGAAAAAAAGCGGCTCGGACTTATCGGAAAAGCCTGTGTTGTTGTGCCGAAGCACCTTACTCTGCAAATGGCGAGTGAGTGGATACGTCTTTATCCAAACGCAAAATTATTGGTTGCGCACCCCGAAGATTTTACAAAGGACAACCGTCAGAAATTTATCGCGCGGTGCGTTACGGGCGATTATGACGCGGTAATTATGTCTTTTACGCAGTTTGAAAAAATTCCTATGTCGGACGAGTACCGCAGGCAGTTTTTAGAAAAGGAGCTTAATGAAATTATTGACGCGCTTAACGAGGTTGAAGATGACGACAGAGTTTCCGTGAAAACTCTCGAACGTCAGAAACGGAAAATCGAGGAGCGTTTGGAGAAATTAACGTCCTCCAAAAAAGATAATTCGCTTTGCTTTGAGAAGCTTGGTTTTGACTATTTGGCGGTGGACGAGTTTCACAATTACAAGAATTGCTTTATCGCAACGAAGATGTCAAATGTTGCGGGAGTGCAGACTACCGCGGCGCAGAAGTCCGAGGATATGCTGATGAAAACCCAGTATCTTAATGATAAATACGGGTGCAATAATTTGCTCGCGGCTACGGGAACGCCTTTGAGTAATTCGATGACGGAATTGTACACAATGCAGCGGTATTTACGTCCCGATCTGCTTGAAAACGCGGGTCTTGAAAATTTCGACGATTGGGCGAGTACGTTCGGGGAGGTGGTTTCGCAGCTTGAAATGAAGCCCGCAGGTGACGGCTACAGAATGAAAAACCGCTTTTCAAAATTTGTGAACATACCCGAACTAATGCAGATGTACAAGGAGTTTGCGGACATTCAGACTGCCGATATGCTAAAGCTGCCCGTCCCGAAATTAAAAACGGGAGAGCCTATTGTGGTCAGCGCGAAGCCAAATGATTTGCAAAAGGCATATATGCAGGAACTGGCGCGGCGTTCCGAAGCTATTCACGGCGGAAACGTTGACCCATCCGAGGACAATATGCTTCGTATCGTGCGCTGCTAAACGCACAAATGTATCTCCCTCGCAGAGGGATATTATTAGAAGAAAATAATAGGAACAATCGGCTTACTTTAAGTGGAAACACGAGGAGGACAATAGCATACCGATAAAGCGGATAAGGCGATAGCTGCAAATTGCCGACGCTCCGCAAGTTCCGCGTCCTATGGTTAAGGCTGGATTGCTTGAACCTTAATTCCGACTTGGTGTACAGCATTGCCCGTCGGAAAGTAGATGAAACCGACGTCACTGTATATTTGCTGATGTTGTACGGCGGCAAATATCTTCTTGCAGTGAAAGAGCGCATAACGAATGCGATTAAAGGAATGAGTAAGGAACCTAAGGGACGCTCGATACGTACATTTGTGACGGATTGCAGGATTGCCTAAGGGACGAGAGTCCTATGGCAACGGAGCTGTCATAGTAGTCCGAGAACGGGAAAGCCGTTTACATGGCGAAGGACAGCAGGTAGTTTTGATTGATTAGAAAGGAGTAGGTGCGTGAGATGCGTACAGCCCAAACTATTTTAACAGTCATTCAGGAAAGAGGAAAAAGAAAGCTGCCTCTGGAAAGAGTATATAAAATGCTCTTTAACAGAGAATTGTACCTGGCAGCCTATGCGAAGCTGTATTCCAACAGCGGAGCAATGACAAAAGGCGTGACAAATGAAACCGTTGACGGTATGTCAATTCAAAAGATTGATAATATCATTGCGGCTCTGCGTGATGAAAGGTATAAATGGAAGCCTGTAAGACGTGAATATATTCCGAAGAAAAACGGTAAAAAACGTCCGCTTGGCTTGCCGACATGGAGCGATAAGCTGCTTCAGGAGGTTATCCGAATGATACTGGAAGCATATTACGAGCCGCAGTTCTCGGAACATTCACACGGTTTCAGACCTAACAGGGGCTGTCATACGGCGTTGCAGGAAATACAGGTATGGAAAGGCACAAAGTGGTTCATCGAGGGAGATATATCAAAATATTTTGATACTATCGACCATGACGTTCTGCTTGGAATAATTGGAAAGTCATTTCATGACGGAAGATTTTTAAGGCTTATTCGGAATGTATTGAAAGCGGGATATATTGAGTATTGGAAATTTGGTAAAACCATGAGCGGAACGCCGCAGGGCGGAATTGTCAGTCCCATACTCGCAAATATCTATCTTAATGAGTTTGATAAATGGATAGAAGAAGCAATGCTGGAAAAATACAACATCGGGAAAAGGAAGAAAGCAAACCCCGAATACAACAGGTTCAACAGGAAAATAGCTGAATGTTATGCAAACGGCGATAAAGAAACGGCAAGAAAGTTAAAAATAGAACGCCGCAGTATTCCGTCGGTAATTACGCATGACGACAGCTACCGAAGATTACGCTATGTACGGTATGCGGACGATTTTATTCTTGGTTTTACAGGGCCGAAATCGGAAGCTGAGGAAATCAAAAAGGAAATCGGCGAATTTTTGAGTAATAAACTCAAACTGACATTATCGGCGGAAAAAACGCTGATTACAAATGCAGGCACGAAAGCGGCGCGGTTTCTGAATTATGAAATCAAAGTACAGAAAGCGAATGATTATATCAATAACGGCAGAAGAACCGTAAACGGGGCGGTCGGACTTTTTGTTCCCAAAGATGTGATTGATGTGAAATGCGCTGAATATATGAAGAAAGGAAAAGCTATTCACAGGGGCGGACTGCTTCACGACGATGATTTTTCAATCGTGGAAAGGTATCAGCAGGAATACAGGGGCGTGGTGCAGTATTATGCACTTGCTCAAAATTTATGCTGGTTCTGGAGACTTCATTGGATAATGGAGAGTTCGCTTTTAAAAACATTGGCATTCAAACACCGTTCAACCATGATGAAAATGAAAGAAAAATATCACACCGAAACGGTTGATAAGAAAACAGGAAAGACCCTGAAATGTCTGAAAGTTACGGTTGAACGCGAGGGAAAACGTCCGCTGACAGCGCAGTGGGGCGGTATATCTTTAACACATCAGAAACACGCAGTTATCAATGATACTCCCTATCGGGTTTACGGCGGCAGGACGGAGCTTATAAAACGTCTGCTTGCAAATCAATGTGAATTGTGCGGAAGTACGGAAAATATTGAAGTACATCACATTCGTAAACTTGCGGATTTGAACGTAAAGGGCAGAAAAGAAAAATCTGTCTGGGCGCAGATTATGGCTGCACGAAACAGAAAAACTCTTGTGCTTTGCCATGACTGCCATGTGAAAATCCATAATGGAAAATCCTGAAATAAAACTACCGGAGAGCCGTGTGCGGTGAAAGCTGCAAGCACGGTTTGGTGAGGGGCTTTCGGAAAAGGGACAATCTTTGTTGTTACCTCGCCGACTGCCTACTCGACACCCACGAAGCAAGACTTTTGGGACTTGATTCTCGGTGTATTTTCAGAAATTCCGAACCCTCTCCCGACAGCAAGGTGTCAAAGCTTCTTGATAATTTGGAGCAGAATTATATGGACACTATGGAGCAAAAGGGCGTACAAATAGTATTCTGCGACATTGCCATAAACGAGGACACGGAGCATTTTTCAGTGTACGAAGCCATAAAGGAGGACCTGATAAAGCGGGGTATTCCCCGCGACGAGATTTGTTTTGCGGGGGACGCTAAGACCGACAAGGCTCGCGCGGAAATGTTTGAACAGCTTAGAAAAGGCGAAAAACGCTTTATTCTTGCAAGCACTTCAAAGCTCGGAACAGGCGCGAATGTGCAGGATAAAATTTGCGCTATTCATCATTTGGACATCCCGTGGAAACCAAGCGATATTCAACGTGCGCCCGTAAAGGCGGTATCATAAATCTGCCGACAGCAAGGCAGCAGACAAGTGTCATAACATTGACTCAAGGAGGTGAAATCAGTCAATTTGTCTGTCATCATCCGGTTGACCTGTGAGGGAAACCAAATATCAGGGAACATAGCACGCCGGAAAAGCCGTAAGTCAGTCAGTTATCAGACTGCGACTGAACGGGGAGATGAAATACGAATATGAGGATAAAGCCCATACTGGCTTAACAGCAGTCTGAACGGTCTGTGTCGGGACTATAGCGTAAGATAACTGAATTCGCTATACTGTAATACGGTTTTTGCCGCTGTTCAGGCAAAACTGCAATGACTTGTTACAGCGTATATGCAATAAACATAAAAGGACGGAAACTGTATCCGACAATTCGTAAAAGCTAAGTTATGATACAGCTAAACGGGGATTGCCTAACCCGAAGCGCTTTATTAAAGCTATGCGTAATGCCGCAAGGTGATAAATTTCAAGCGGAAACGCAAGAAAGATGACGCTGAAAATTCGGTATGGCAACGGAGCCGCCGTAGTAGTCCGAGAATGGGAAAGCCGTTTACATGGCAAAGGGCGGCAGTTAAAATACTTTAACATTAATTTAGGAAGGTGTGTGATACACTATGAGAAATCCCGAAAAGGTGTTAAACAGTCTATCAGACCACAGCAATAATTCTGAATACAAATATGAGCGGCTGTACAGAATTCTTTTCAACAGAGATATGTACCTTGCGGCATATCAGAAAATATATGCTAACGAGGGAAATATGACCAAAGGCTCTGACGGAAAAAATATCGACGGAATGAGCCTTGAAAGAATTGACAGCTTGATTGAACTGCTTAAAAATGAGAAGTATCAGCCAAATCCGTCCCGCAGAGTATATATAAGAAAAAAGGACGGAAAAAGGTTAAGACCGCTGGGTATTCCCGCATTTAATGATAAGTTGGTGCAGGAAGTTATAAAAATGATACTTGAAGCTGTTTACGAGAAAAGCTTTGACGCTTCTTCTCACGGTTTTCGTCCCAAAAGGAGCTGTCACACGGCTTTGCTTCAAATACAGGCGAAGTTTACAGGTGTGAAATGGTTTATCGAGGGTGACATTAAAGGCTTTTTTGACAATATAGACCATGACATTATGATTAGTCTGCTGCGCAAAAGAATTAAAGACGAGAGATTTTTAAGACTTATCAGGAAATTCATGAACGCAGGTTATCTTGAAGAATGGGAGTACCATAAAACCTACAGCGGAACTCCGCAGGGCGGAATTATCAGTCCGATTTTAGCAAATATTTATCTTAATGAGTTGGACAAATATATGAATGCCTATAAGGAGAAATTTGATATTGGCAGGGAAAGAAAAAGGAATTCCGAATACCGTAAAATTGAGGTTCAGAGAGGCAGGCTGGCAAAGGAACTGAAAAACTGCACCGATGAAAATATCAAACAGCAGATTATCGGTCAGATAAAATTACTGGAGCAAATAAGGTGTGACGTTCCCGTTTATGAAGCAATGGACGGAAATTTCAAAAGAATACAGTATGTCAGATATGCGGACGACTTTTTAATAGGAGTTATCGGCAGCAAGGCGGACTGTATGACAATTAAAAACGACATAAGAAAATTCCTTTCGGAGCAGCTTAAATTGGAATTATCAGATGAAAAAACTCTGATTACGCACGCACAGAAATCAGCGCGTTTCTTAGGGTTCGGCATATATATCAGACAATCCAATTTGCCCAAAAGAGATAAGCTGGGAAGAATGGTCAGAAATTACGGCAGCCGCGTAGTATTGGAGATTACCACCGATACTATCCGCAGAAAACTTCTTGAATACAAAGCTATGAAAATCACATATGTGAACGGCAAGGAAATATGGAAGCCGACTGCACGGTACAGCCTAAAAAATAATGATGACCTTGAAATTCTTGATAAGTATAATACCGAAATACGAGGATTTTACAATTTCTATTCTATAGCCAACAACAGCTCTGTAATAAACAGTTTCAAATATATCATGGAATACAGTATGTATAAAACCTATGCTACAAAATACCGTACAAATAAACGAAAAATTATTAAAAAATTTCACATAGGAAAGGAGTTCGGAATACGGTATAAAGTTAAAAGCGGCAGGGAAAAAGTACGTCTGTTTTACAATGAGGGCTTTAAACGCAAAAAAACAGCAAGCATAGCTAATGTGGATAATCTTCCCGATTGCAAATTTCATCTTGGGAACACAAGTCTTATTGACAGATTAAAATCCAATAAATGCGAGATGTGCGGCGTGGAAAATATGCCTATAGAAATTCATCATGTGCGCAAATTAAAGGATTTGAAAGGGAAAAAATATTGGGAAAGATTTATGATTGCAAGAAATCGAAAGACTATTGCATTATGTCGTGATTGTCACGTCAAGTTACATCACGGCTTATTAGACTGAGTTATTTTAATCGAGAGCCGTATACATCGAGAGGTGTAAGTACGGTTCGGGGGCGAGTGCTTGCAAACCTGTCATAGCAATATGATAAGGCGGCGGGTACTTAGCCTACAGCAAGATGGTCGAGGAATAAGGCAGGGAAACACTTTCGGCGAGGTTGGGATTTATCATTATCTTACCGAGGAAACGTTTGATTCGTATATGATGGGCATTATTACCAACAA
>CAMWVF010000053.1 GCA_947177545.1 uncultured Clostridia bacterium
CGGTATGCCCTGGGTAGAGGGCTGCGCGATACACTGGTGCAGCTCCCTTGCGCTTGACCCGTACAACTCAAATAAAATAATGGTAAATTCGGGCAACGGAATTTTCTCCTGCGATAATATCTGGGACGATACTCCCGAGTTTTATTTTGACTCTCTCGGAATTGAGGAGACTGTCCCTCTTGATATCATCACAATGAAGGACTATCCACTTATTTCCGCAATAGGCGACTATGACGGATTTGTCCACGATGATATTTTCACCCCAGCAGAGAGACACAAGGACATGATCGGTACTACCTCCAGCATAACTATCGCGGCGCAGAACAGAGACCTGTGGGTCAAAGCAGGCGGCGACGACAATGAAATGAAGCTGACTTACACCACCGACGGCGGCAAGACTTGGAATTTTATAACCAACAGTCCCGAAAGCGGAAAAGCTTTTCATAAGGGTACAGTCGCGCTGAACGCCGACGGAAGCGCGCTTGTATGGAGTCCGGAAAACGCTATGAAAGCTTACAGAACCGATAATTGGGGCGAAAGCTGGAGCGAGGTCGAGGGCATTATCGGCAGCGGCGTTTATATTATAGGCGACCCTAACAATGCGGATTATATGTACGCCTGCGGCAACGGTACTTTTTATACAAGCTCCGACGGCGGCAAGACGTTTTCAAGGTCGGCGGGAATTACGCCGAATTACAAACGGCTCTGTGTCGATCCCGAAAATGAGGGTACTATTTACATTGCAAACGGTGCGGGACTTCTGGTCTCAAAAGACCACGGTCAGACTGCGGAGCTTGTGACAGGCTTAAAGTACTGCGAAGCTGTAGGACTGGGCAAGGCTAAAAACGACGGCGACCCGTTGGTTATCTACGTTTGGGGTACGCCTATGGAGGCTGACAAGCCCGGACTTTATATGTCCGAAAATCTTGGTGAAAGCTGGGTGCGTGTAAACGACGACGTACACAATTTCGGCGGCACGGGCAACGGCGTTTTCGTAAGCGGCGATATGAACGAGTACGGAAGATGCTACATGAGTACGGTCGGTCTCGGAATAATTTATTTTGATAAAAACGAGAAATAAGCATAAAAACAGCCCCTAAAAGCGGCAGGTAAACATTTTTGTATACCCGCCCCTTTTAGGGGCTTATATTGTATCTGAATTTTTGTCAGGTCAGGGTCGCAGATCCAGCCTGATTACTGACGCTTCATCTGCCGCAGAAACGCAAACACAGCCAGTCCGAATGTGACTGCTATGTACCCCAAAACCCAGTAAAGGTGGGGGAACATATCCTCGTAATTTCCGCTCAGAACTGCACGTTCCAGCTCCACCGCATGGATAAATGGCAGCAGGTCTGCGATTTTTTTGAATGCTCCGCCAACAAGCTCCAAGTCGAACCATATTCCCGAAAGCCATGCGGTAAGGTTTGTCAGCAGCGCACCACAAATTCCTCCCACCTGCTTGTCGTTGAAAACGCTGCCGCAAAGCAGTCCCAAAGCGATAAAAAACAGAGCGGAGGGTATTATTGCAATTATTGACCAAAGTAATCGGACGGTGATATCAAGTCCCAGAATTAACGCAAATATGTAACAAACTATGCACTGGGCAACGGCTATGGGCAGTATGGGTAAGGTGTACCCCAAAATAAAATCCTTAGGCGTAAGAGGAGTTGTGTAAAGCCGCTGGAGAATTGCGCTGCCCCTGTCCTTGGCAATAAGAGCTGCGGAAAAAAGGGTCATGAACGAAAGCCCGAAAACAGCTATGCCGGGAGCGAGATTTTCAATCACGAAAAGCTCCACGGGAATGTTCGCCTGTATTGCGCTTAGCAAAAGTATCAGCACCACGGGGAAGCCCAGTCCAAAGCCCAGATTGAGCGGGTCACGGAGTATCTCCTTTGCGGTGCGGCTTGAAAATGCTTTCAGCTTCATTTTACCGCCTCCTTTACGATTTTTACGAATGCGTCCTCGAATTTTTCCTCGCCTGCGAAAGCCTTTATTTCTTCGGCTGTACCCGTTATTATCAGCTTTCCGTCTTTCATAACGGCAATTCTGTCCGAAAGGGACTCTGCCTCTTCCATATAGTGAGTGGTGAGAATTATTGTGATTTTGCCTTTAAGAGCGCGGATATTGTCCCAAAGTTCGCTCCGCACAACAACGTCCAGACCCAAAGTCGGCTCGTCCAGAAAAAGTATTTTCGGTTCGCTTATAAGAGCCATTGCAATGCTCAAACGTCTCTGCCAGCCTCCCGAAAGCTTCCCCGCCTTTTTTGAGGTTATCTCTCCAAGACCGAACTGCTCGGTAAGCTCGGCAATTTTCCTCTCGGTTTTTTCTTTAGCGAAGCCGTGTACCCCTGCCATTAACTCAAGATTTTCGCGGACGGTCAGATTGGGCGCAACTGCCGTCTCCTGCGGGGATACGGCTATCAGGGATTTTACTTCTCCGCTTTCCTTTACAATGCTTTTGCCGCATAAAAAAGCGTCCCCCGAAGTCGGCTTCGCAAGGCAGGACAGCATTTTTATAGTGGTGGTCTTGCCAGCGCCGTTTACTCCCAGCAGCGCGAAAAGCTCTCCCTCGTTAATTGCAAGGTCGAGACCGTCCACAGCGGTAGTGTCCTTGTATTTTTTTGTAAGACCCGATATTTTTATGGTTTCCATTAAATTTCCTCCTTTTTGCTATATCTCTCTTTAAGTCCCATATAAACGTCGGTAAGCATATTGCTTACCATTTCCGTTTCAAGCTCTAAATAAGAGGTCGCTATCATCGAGGCTATGCCGTGGACGTACACCCACATTTCAAGGTGGAACATATTCGCCTGCTCCTCGCTGATGCCGAGATTTTTCATGAGTATGCCGATTATAGGTTTTACTTCGTCGTCCCTTTGGACGAAGCCTTCGCCACGTCTGTCTCTCATAAAAAGCAGCTTGAAAAGCTCCCGCTCCTCCTTTGCAAACTGAATGTACGCCATGCCGCTTGCCTTGTATACGGGGTGCTCTCCCGATGTCATGCCTCTTTCAAGATAGCCGCAGTAGACCTTGTATGCAAAGTCCAGAACGTCGGCTTTCAGTTCCTCCATGGAGCTGTAATTTGAAAATATCGGCTGTGTGGACATCCCAAGCCTTGCGGCAACGG
This sequence comes from uncultured Clostridia bacterium, assembly GCA_947177545.1. Lineage (GTDB taxonomy): Bacteria > Bacillota > Clostridia > Oscillospirales > Ruminococcaceae > RGIG8773. The sequence goes on from CAMWVF010000053.1 coordinate 3,127, forward strand.
CTCTTGCATTAAGTGCTGATACGCCGTTTTCCCGAACTATTTCGGCGGCGGCATTTATGATATCTTCCCTTTCGACCCTTGCTTTAGGGGGCATTGTATCACCTCTCAAATATCAGATGTTATATAACACTTGTTATTATATACTGAAAATAATAGTTTGTCAAGTGTTTTTTTCGGAACTAATTCTGCCGTTAAAGGCGCGGAAATGTTGACATTGAGGTCAAGCCGTGATATAATTTTTATGGTGTATAAGCCCCGTTGAAAGGAGTACAAATGAAAATTTTAATTGTTTTTACAGGCGGAACTATCGGCAGCGCGGTTCAGGGAGACTACATTTCCACCGACAAAAAAACGCCCTATAAGCTGCTTTCGGAGTACGAAAAAAATTACGGAATCGACTTTGAATATGATGCTGTACAGCCCTACTCCGAGCTTAGCGAGAACAACACGGGGGAGACTGTTTTGGCTTTGTCAAGCTGTCTCAAAAAGGAGCTTGAGAAAAATTATGACGGCGTGATCGTCACCCACGGCACGGACACCTTGCAGTACACCGCCGCTGCGCTTTCATACACATTCGGCAAATGCGGCGTACCCGTTTGCTTGGTTTCTGCGAATTATATTATCGGCGACGGACGTTCCAACGGGCTGATAAATTTCCGCGGAGCAGTAAATTTTATACGGCGGAAAATCGGCGGCGTTTGGGTAATTTATAAAAATTCCGACGAGGAAAACGTCACCGTCCATGGCGGCGCAAGACTGCTTGAAAGTCAGGCGTTTTCCGACTGCTTTTACAGCGCGGGGAACAGCTTTTTCGGACGTTTGGACAGCGGCGAAAACTTTATAAAAAATGAAAATTACCGTGAATTTTCCGACGAAATTTCTCCGATTTTTCCAAGTAAATTAAATGAAAATTCCGACTTTATTTTAAGGGTAAATCCCTATGTTGGAATGACCTTTCCGCAAATAGATACAAGGGTAAAATATGTTGTTATGGGGACGTTCCATTCGGGCACATTCAACACTAAATCGGAGTATATAAAAGATTTTTTTTCAAAGCTTCGTGAAAAAAACATTACCGTTTTTCTCACGGGAACGGCGGCTGGAACTTCCTACGAAAGCACGAAGGCTTTCAAAGAATTGAACGTTGTACCCGTCCCAAACATTGCCCCTATAGCCTTGTATATGAAGATTTGGCTTGCAGAAGCGGCGGGACTGAACGTCCACGAAATAATCACAAAAAAGCTCGGCGGAGATTTCTTTTAAAGGGGTACTGACATGGATAAAGAAAAATTTTACAACGCTGTTCAGACCGTTACAAGCGGCGAACACGTCCGCGCGGGAATAGGGACTTACGGTGAAAAGACGGTACACGCCGTGCTTAAAAATTATTTCGAGCCATACTCGGACGGTCACGAGCAAAAAATCGGCGGCTACGTTGCGGACATTGTGGGCGAGAATGGTATTATCGAGATACAGACCGCTGGCTTTGACAAGCTCAGAAAAAAGCTGGAGGCTTTCCTGTCCGTCAGCAGGGTCACGGTGGTACACCCCATACCCCGCAAAAAATGGATAATCACCATTGACCCCGAGACCGGCGAGCAGGGCAGGAAACGGAAGTCCCCGGTCACCGGTACGCCCTATGATATTTTCCCCGAGCTTTATAAAATAAAGCAGTATCTTTCCCATGAAAATTTCCGTCTATGCATTGTTATGCTGGACGTTCTGGAGTACCGCCGTCCTCCCGAGGAAAGCGGTCTCAGGCGTGGCAGGCGCAGGGGGTACGTGAGGTATGACAGGATACCCACGGAGCTTGCGGAGGAAGTCAATATCGGCTGCAAGGCGGACTGGCTTTATTTTATCCCAAAGGGACTGCCCGAGGAGTATACCTCAAAGGATTTCGGCTCGCTCAGCGGCGTGGGGCAGAAGTACGCTTCGTTTGTGCTGCACGTTCTTACCGAGGTCGGGGTCGTGGAACGCATAGGCAAAAAAGGGAACAGCTATCTTTATGCAACACTTATATAATCGGCACACTATTGCCGAAAAATATGTATTATATTAATATATTCATGTGTTCTTTTAAAAAATGAATACATATTTTATTGACTTTGCGGCTCAACAGCGGTATAATATATAGTGTATTATTATCGAAAATTTTCGATAAAACTAATTTGCAAAGGAATGAGCAGATGTATAAGATTTTAAGAAAAAAGGTTCTTAACCCGACCGTTACTCTTATGGATATCGACGCGCCCATGATCGCTAAAAAGGCTGAGCCTGGTCAGTTCATTATTTTAAGAGTTGACGAGGACGGCGAGCGTATACCCCTTACTATTGCCGATTTTGACAGGGACAAGGGCACGGTAACTATTATTTTTCAGATAGTCGGTGCGACTACCGAAAAGCTGAACCAAAAGAACGAGGGCGACTCCATTCAGGATTTTGTCGGACCTCTCGGTGTACCCTCCCACACAGAGGGACTTAAAAAGGTTGCTGTGGTTGGCGGCGGTGTGGGCTGCGCTATTGCGTACCCGATCGCCAAGAAGCTCCATGATCAGGGCTGCGAGGTACATTCGATCGTCGGCTTCAGGAACAAGGATCTGGTTATTCTTGAGGACGAATTCAATGCAGCCTCCGACAAGCTTTGCATGATGTCGGACGACGGTTCTCACGGCGAAAAGGGTCTTGTTACCGACGCTTTGAAAAAGCTTATTGAAAGCGGCGAAAAGTACGACGAGGTAATTGCAATTGGTCCGCTGATAATGATGAAATTTGTTTGCGCTCTCACAAAGCAGTACGATATAAAGACCGTCGTTTCCATGAACCCTATCATGATCGACGGCACGGGAATGTGCGGCGGCTGCCGTCTTACCGTTGGCGGTGAGACAAAGTTCGCCTGCGTTGACGGTCCCGACTTTGACGGACACCTTGTTGACTTCGATGAGGCTATGGAGAGAAGCGCAATGTACAAGACTTTCGAGCGCGCGAAGCACGAGGAAGTCTGCAATCTCTTCAAAAAGGAGGTAAAGTAAAATGGCAAATATGTCTTTGAAAAAAAATGAAATGCCCGCACAGGAGCCTAACGTCCGCAATAAGAATTTTAAAGAGGTTGCTCTGGGCTACTCTAAGGAGACTGCTGTGGACGAAGCTGCCCGCTGTCTCAACTGCAAAAATAAACCATGTGTAAGCGGCTGTCCCGTTAATATAGATATCCCTGCATTTATCCAAAAGGTGCAGCAGGAGGACTTTGACGGCGCATACGATATCATCAGCACGTCAAGCTCTCTGCCCGCTGTCTGCGGACGTGTTTGCCCTCAGGAAACTCAGTGTGAGGGCAAGTGCGTGAGAGGCATAAAGGGCGATCCCGTTGGTATTGGACGTCTTGAACGCTTTGTTGCGGACTGGCACAACGAGCACAGCGCCGCTGAAGCGAAGAAGCCCGAGCCAAACGGTCACAAGGCGGCGGTTATCGGTGCAGGTCCTGCTGGACTTACCTGTGCTGGCGACCTTGCTAAAATGGGATATGATGTAACTGTTTTCGAGGCGCTCCACCTTGCGGGAGGTGTTCTGGTGTACGGTATTCCGGAATTCCGTCTCCCAAAGGCTATCGTTCAGAAGGAAATTGACGGACTGAAAGCTTTTGGCGTTACGGTAAACACAAATACTGTTATCGGCAGGACAATTACCGTTGACGAGCTTTTTGAGCAGGGCTTTGAAACTATCTTTATCGGTTCGGGAGCAGGTCTGCCAAGGTTCATGGGCATACCCGGCGAAAACCTTAAGGGCGTGTACTCCGCAAACGAATTTCTGACCCGTACCAACCTTATGAAAGCGTACAAGGAGGGTTCGGATACGCCTATTC
>CAMWVF010000054.1 GCA_947177545.1 uncultured Clostridia bacterium
TTTCAGAAGCGGACGAAAAGCTTTCCGATGTCGTATCGAATTGTTCTTCAACAGTACCGTTCCCGCAAGAGTAAAGCATTGCCATAGAAAAAACCGCCGCAAATAATTTTTTGTTCATAATTATACCGACCTTTCCCGCCGCAAATCGCAAACCATAATATATTCCTCCTCGTTTTCGCCTACGATCTCAAACCCGACCTTTTTATACATTTTTACTGCGTAATTTTCCTTTTGCACCGCAAGCGAAGCCTTTTTGTAACCGCTTTTCCTAAGCAGTTCCAGCATTTTCACCATAAGAGTTGTACCGATTCCATGCCCTCTGTACTCTTTGTACAGCGAGATCGCAAAGGAGGGCGTTTCATCGTCAATATGTCCGTAATCCGCCATTATGCGTACCCATACTGCACCTACTATCTTTCCGTCAACATCTGCAACAAGACATCTGTCATCGGGCTTTTTTCCGAAATCCTTAACATAAACTTGCAGTTCGGCATTGTTTATTATAGACTTTGGCGGAGGGTCAACACCCTGTGGTATAAAAATCGCTTCATATAAAAAATCATTTAGCAGGGGATATTCCATGCTCTTAATTTCTCTTATTGTGTAATTCAATTTTGTACCTCACTTTCCCCGTCGTTTCGGCAATGCTCTGGGAGGCTTACCCGCCTCTTTCAATTCGTTTATCTTGTCACGGAGGTACGCCGCGTGCTCAAATTCAAGGATTTTCGCCGCGTTTTTCATCTCCTCGGTAAGCTTCTTTATCATAGCCTCCCGCTCCTCGGGACTCATGCGCTTCTGCTTGACCTTTGCGGTCTTTTCGTCTGTCTCCGCCTTGGTGGAAATTTCAATAACGTCCCGAACGTCCTTGATAATGGTTTTAGGGACAATATCGTGCGCCTTGTTAAAGTCAATTTGCAGCTTGCGGCGGCGCTCTGTCTCCATAATCGCGTTTTCCATGGATTTTGTTACCGAGTCAGCGTACATGATTACCTGACCCTCCGAGTTTCTTGCCGCACGCCCGATGGTCTGAATAAGAGAGCTTTCCGAGCGTAGGAAGCCCTCCTTGTCAGCGTCCAGAATAGCCACCAGCGACACCTCTGGAATATCCAGTCCCTCACGGAGCAGGTTGATTCCCACCAAAACGTCAAACTCGCCCAAACGCAGGTCGCGAACGATTTCCATACGCTCGATAGTGTCAATATCATAGTGCAGATACCTAACCCGCACCTCCATTTTTTCAAGGTACGCCGTCAAGTCCTCCGCCATTTTTCTCGTAAGCGTGGTAACAAGCACACGCTGATTTTTTCGTGTACGCTCGTTTATTTCAAGGAGCAGATCCTCTATCTGACCCTCAACAGGCTTAACAATAATTTCGGGGTCAACAAGTCCCGTGGGACGGATAACCTGTTCCACTATCTGCTGAGAATTTTCCCGCTCAAAGGGACCAGGGGTTGCCGAAACAAAAATGGACTGATTGAGTTTGCCGTAAAACTCGTCAAAATTCAGCGGACGGTTATCATATGCCGACGGCAGTCGGAAGCCGTAATCAATAAGAGTTTTCTTGCGCCCCTTGTCGCCTGCGCTCATTGCACGTACTTGGGGCAGGGAAACATGGCTCTCGTCCACAATAAGCAGGAAATCATCGGGGAAGTGATCCAAGAGCGTGTAGGGTATACTTCCCGGTTCACGCCGCGACAGTATTCTGGAGTAGTTCTCAATACCCTTGCAGAAGCCTATTTCCTGTAACATTTCAATGTCGTAATTGGTGCGCTGAGCAATACGCTGCGCCTCTATCAGCATTTCGTTGTCTTTAAAATATTTTACACGTTCATCAAGCTCCTGCTCAATTTCAGCAATTGCCTCCTGCATTCTGTCTCTCGAAATAACATAGTGGGAAGCAGGATATATCGCTGCGTGGGAAAGAGTCGCAATGACTTCCCCTGTAAGAGCCTTAAATTCGGTAATGCGTTCCACCTCGTCCCCGAAAAACTCAACACGTATAGCGTTTTCGGACGAACCCGCAGGGAAAATCTCCACCACGTCGCCTCGTACCCGAAACTTGTTTCGTATAAAATTCATATCGTTTCTTTCGTACTGAATACTTACAAGCCTTGCCAGCAGGACTTCACGGGACATCTCCATGCCTTGCCGTATGGAAATTACCATTGTTCGGTAGTCTATAGGGGAACCGAGGGAGTATATGCAGGACACCGAAGCCACAATGATAACGTCCCGCCGTTCCGCAAGAGCTGATGTTGCCGAGTGACGGAGCTTGTCTATCTCGTCGTTTACAGCGGAATCCTTTTCAATATAGCTGTCCGTTGAGGGTACGTACGCCTCGGGCTGATAGTAGTCATAGTAGCTTACAAAATATTCCACCGCATTTTCGGGGAAAAACTCCCTGAATTCGGAGCAAAGCTGCGCAGCAAGAATTTTATTGTGAGCAAGCACCAGCGTGGGACGGTTCACCCGCGCGATAACGTTAGCCATAGTAAAGGTCTTACCCGATCCTGTAACGCCTAAAAGGGTCTGTTCTTTAAGACCATCGCCAAGCCCCTTTACAAGAGCGTCTATAGCCTCGGGCTGGTCTCCCGAGGGCGTGTATTCGGAAACAAGCTTAAATTTATCCATTTTTATATTCTCCCGAAAAATATTTTTTTACATTATGTACACAAAAGGCTGTGCTTCTATATATTTAAAAATTTTATATATGCGCTGTCGCGGAGCGATATCGTCTTGCCCTCTCCGACAATAATATGGTCAAGAAAATCTATTCTGAGCGGTCGGAGTACATCAATTATCTGCTGCGTTGTGTTGATATCTCCCGTGGACGGCTTTGAAATCGTCTTTGGGTGATTGTGGGCAACAGCAACGGTAGCCGCGTTTTCACGCAGGGCAATCTCAACAAGCTTCCTTATATTTACAGGTGAACCGGACGGATCGCCGCTGTCCAGCGCAACGTTTCTTATGAGGGCAAGCTTGTTGTCAAAATATGCTGCGCGGAACTCCTCATGGGCAAGACCGACAAAGTACGGTTCAAAAAGAGCTATAAGCTTGTCGGGGGTGTCGTATATCATGCCGTTGTTCTTTGAATTGTAATATACAGGAAGAAACTTCGGCAGCATCTTAAAAAGCGTGGCAGCGCCGTCGGTAATATATTTGACCTTTACAAGGTCGTCGTATTCCGCTTCAATAATTCCCGCAATGCTTCCGAACTTGTTAATAAGCTCATGAGCGATCTCGTTTGTGTTTCGTCTTGGGTGTGTGTAAAACAGCAGCATTTCGATTATTTCGTGTTCGCTGAAGCCATCAAAGCTGCCTGTTTCACGAAAACGCTTTCTCATGCGCTCTCTGTGACCGTCATGAACATTTACCTCTTTTTTTGAGGAACCGGTTTCGCTCATAGTCAACATTCCTTTCAAATTTTAAAACAAATGTTTTTATTATTATACTACAAAAAAAATTAAATGTAAAGACCTTTTGAGAATATTTTTTATTTGTCTTGAAAAAATTTTCTGTTTGTTGTATAATGTCGTTAAGTATTTATTGTACCGTCCTTTCTACGTTACGGTACAGAGATAAGCGAAATGGAGATAATATGAAGGAATTTACAGTTAACGCCAACGACGCAGAGCAAAGGCTTGATAAGTTTGTGGCAAAAGCCGTCCCGAAGCTGCCTCAAAGCATGATGTACAAAGCCATAAGGAACAAGCGTATAAAAATAAACGGAAAGCGTGGGGAAATATCCACACGGCTGAAGCAGGGCGATATCGTCCAAATGTATATAAACGATGAGTTTTTTGACGAGTGCGCCGAAAACGAATTTCTGTCCGCGCCGCCCGTTTTGAATATTGTCTATGAGGACGAAAATATACTTTTAGCCGATAAGAAAAACGGTCTTGTAGTACATGAGGATAACGAAAATACCACCGATACCCTTATCAACCGCATAAAGCATTATCTGTACGATAAAGGTGAGTACGACCCGAAAAGCGAAAACAGCTTCGCGCCTGCCCTGTGCAATCGTCTTGACAGAAATACGGGAGGTATCGTTATCGCCGCAAAAAATGCGGAGTCCCTGCGAGTCCTCAACCAAAAAATAAAGGATAGGGAGCTTGAAAAGCTTTATCTATGCATAACCGTTGGTACTCCTCCCAAAAAGCGGGACAAGCTTACCGCGTACTTGGAAAAAAATCCTGCTGACAATACAGTCAAAGTCACTGACAGGAAAACCCCGTCCAATAAAACTATAGTGACCGAATACACAGTTCTTAAAAGCAACGGGAAGCTTTCTCTTGTTGAAATAAAGCTGGATACGGGACGCACTCACCAGATACGGGCGCATATGGCATATATCGGCTGCCCTCTTCTGGGGGACGGAAAATATGGCATAAACAGGATAAATAAAGAATATAAAGTAAAGACGCAGGCTTTGTATTCCTATAAGCTGAGGTTTGATTTTACCGCAGAGGCAGGCTGTCTTGAATATCTTAACGGCAGGGAATTTACTGTAAAGGACGTTTGGTTTGCAGACAAGTTCATATGATCTGCGTAAATTCATGCTTTTTAGATATATTTCATAAAAAGCCTTGCAATGCGGGTATGTTTTATGGTATAATTAAAATAATATGCAAACTGCTTAAAATTACTCAGCATTTTGCTTGTATTGTATGTCCCCGTTAAAAAGTTTATTGTTTAAGGAGGATAAGGTTATGGTAGGCGACCTTCATTGTCATACTAAGCTTTCCGACGGCTCCCTTGGAATTGAAGATATTATCGTTCAGGCAAAAAGAACGGGAATTGATTTTATTTCAATTACCGACCACGATACAATGTCATCAATTTCCCGCTCAAAAATACTGGGAGACAGATACGGCGTCCGCGTGCTTCCCGGGGTGGAGCTTTCCGCATGGGATAAGTCCCGAGGACGCAAGGTACACATTCTCTGCTATGCTCCCCAGAAGCCGGACAGGCTTGAGGGCGTGTGCATAAAGGCCTGCGAGATAAGAAAGACCTGCGCTAAGGAAATGGTTGAAAACGTCATGAAGATATACCCCATTACCGCAGAAAGCGTTATAAAGTATGCAACAGGCTCAAAAAGTATTTTTAAGCAGCATATCATGCATGCTCTTATAGACTACGGCTACACCACCGAGTTCTACGGCGAGCTTAACGACAAGCTGTTCAACCTTAAAAACGGCACCTGTATCGTCGAGCGTGAATACCCCGATGTGAATTTTGTCATTGACCTGATACACTCCGCAAGGGGCGTTGCGGTCATGGCGCACCCCGTCTACTACGATTCTCTGGATCTGCTTGAAGAGCTTGCGCAAAAGGGCAAGCTGGACGGCGTAGAGGCGTACCATTACACGGCAAGCGAGGAACAGCGGACAAAGATACTTGAAATTGCCGAAAAGTACAACCTTATAGTAACGGGAGGTTCGGATTTCCACGGTCTGTACAACGCCTATCCCACATACATAGGCAGCAACACCACGAGTAAGGAAAATATTGACAGAATTATAAAGCTTGCCAACAAAAAGGAAAAATAACGGGTAACGTCCCGCTTCCGTTTGGCTCGGAAGCGTGTCAATATAAGAATCTGTCTTCACAAGATATAGCGTAGGTCTTTTCGGCAAATTTTGACCGCTGGAAGATGACTGCGTTAAAAATTCTTGCCATACGAGAGTATGCTTGCAACCGAGTATGTCTTCAGATTTTTGCCTTGTCACCGACAAAATTATGCTTGAAAATCCACGCTCTAATCTTGTGAAGACAGGTTCTAAATAAAAATTTTCGTTATAAAAAATGTCTTTTAAAAATAAGGAAGTGACTTGTTATGAGAGCAAATTTAGGCACAAGCTATCAGTTCCGCAGTTCTTTTGCCAGAAGAAGCAGTACTGTCAGCCTGAGGAATGCTTACAGAAAATCTGCAAGAACAAAAAGTACGAATTTAGATGCGTCAAATTCATCGTCGGTACACGGTACAAGCTATTTCAGAGGTATGAGGCTTTCGGGAAGCCATACAAACAAAAGTTTAAAGGATATTAAAATAAGCGGCAGTAATTCGCTGTCGAATACGAGCCAAGTCTCAGTAAAAAAATATGAGAACAAGGCTGTCGAGAACTTTAAAATAATAAGCAGTGCGCAGAATAGCTTGAACGAGAATATCCCGAAATGGCTGAACGAGGCGGGAGTACCCGATGATTTGAAATTCGAGTTCGATTATGATATTGATAAGCAAAGGGCGGAGGTCACCAAAATATCCGACGAGCAGTACCGTGAGACTGTTGAGACTGTCTTAAACAAAAAAATGGGTAAGGAAACGCTCTATACCGCGTTTGCTTCAAGAATTATGAACGGTTATATCTCCTCGGCGTACTATCCTGCCGCCGCAAAAAGTCTTGAAAACTGCTTCGGACAGGATATTGACGACCTTTCCATCGACAAAAACGGAAATATACGCGGCATGAACGCAAATCTGCAAAGGGCAATAAAAGCCGCCAAAAGCGGCAGGGAATATACTTACATAGAAAGCCGCCGTTTCCCCGCGGAAGATATCGAGGGAGTGTTAAAGCGTCTGCTTTCGGACAAGAAAATCACTCCGAACGTTTCTCATATGAGCTACGACGGAAAAAATATCAGCACAAATGACGGCAAATTCAAGCTCGGGAAAAGCTTTGACCCCAATTTCTTCAGCGATAGCCGTTATGTTATGAGAGGCGCGATAGCTCTGCCCACCGAGTATGATTACGACGGTTGGATCGCACATGAGAAAATGTTTTGATAGAAAATGTACGTAATGAGAGGGTCGGTTTCGCTGCTTATGAATAATGGCTATGAC
>CAMWVF010000055.1 GCA_947177545.1 uncultured Clostridia bacterium
ACGACCCCGATATTCTCCGCAGGATCATGGACTTGGCTGAAAAAGGCAGTGTTATCGACCTTAGCGGCGCGCTGTTCGGCTGCGAAAATTAGTACGAATTTACTCAAGGCAATAAATATTTTTAGCGTAATTAAGTCCCTCGGCTTTTGTCGGGGGACTTTTGTTGACAAATGGAAAAAGTGTGGTAATATATTAAAAGAGTAGTTGCCGAAACAGGCATAAGCGAATGTTCAGCGGCGGTTTGCTCCCGCAAGGGAGGTGATGCCAAGATGATGTTGTCGGACATGTTAAACCTTTTGTCCCTCATTGTGGAGGTCGTCACGCTGTGTTACCTTGTGTTTCGCAAGAAGAAGTAACCCTTAAGCACAGCCTTTTTATTTGTTTACATAAATAAAAACAACCGCCAATACTCTTCCAAAGTCGCGGTTGTTTTTATAACCAAAATCTAAGGGGAGCAAGCCAAGCTGTAACGGACGTGAGTGTTATGCCGGCAATTGCTCTTTATGTTTATAGTATACAGCATTTTTTTAAATTTGTCAACACATTTTCTAAAATAAAACGTCAGACAGCATTTTTGCAAAAAAATTGAAAAAATACTTGCAAAAGGGGAAAAAGTGTGGTATAATATTAATTACTTAACGGATTTATCCGATATATAGGTGTGCGGGCCCTGTGCAACGGAACACCGTGAACCATGTCAGGCGGGGAACCGAGCAGCATTAAGCGGAACGTTTCGTGTGCCGCAGCAAGCCTGCACGCCTATGTATCGGATTTATTTTATTTTTTGAAGGTGAGAATTTTATGCCTATGCGCAGATACGGCGGCAGGCGTGCTTTTAATTTGGCTTCCGAGATAAGCGGCTTTTTGCCGTGGCTTGCGGCTCATGTGGTTATAGGCGTTGTTTTATGCGCATATTTTATTGCAGATGAGCACGGCTCCGAGGCGGTGGAAATTTACTACAAGCCTTTGGCGGCGGCGGCTTTGGTCTCTATAGCGGTGGCTTTGGTTTCCTGGCTTTTTCTGGGAAGACGCAGTCCCGAGAGGAATATCGAGCTTGGCAATTTTGACAAGATGATGGTGTACGGCAGGTTTGGCGGCGGTAGGAATTCCAAAAAGCTAAAGGAGGCTGTTATCGAGCTGCACCTCTACAATTTCAACGACGCGTTGGACTCCCTGAAAGAGATAGAGGAGGAAGAAGAGGACGAGGGCAGGCTTTCGGTGGTGGATTTTTATATTGGAAGATGCTACCAGCTTATGGGATATCCTGCAAACGGAGCAAGGTATTTTGGGGAAGCCATTGAAAATGGTCTTAAACTTAACGATACATACCTGCTGGAGGCACGGTGTCTTACTCAAAACGGCAGGTTTGATGAGGCGGTGGACTGCTACAAGGTTCTGCTGGAAAGAGATTGTTATTTTGATTTCATTTATACAGATATTGGAATTGCTTACCTGAAAAAGGGAGACAGCGAGAACGCTTTGGAGTATTTCCAAAAATCCCTTGACGAGGGGAAAAATTATTCCTTTGCGCTTGGAGGCTGTTCACTGGCGTATTTACAGATGAAAAATCTCGAGGAAAGCAATAAGTACTACAAAAAAGCTCTTATGTGCAACATGGACGACATAAACGGCTTTAAGATATTTTACTGCAATATTGCGGAGTCCGTGGGGCTTTACGATGAGATAGACCCCAATATAAAGCGGCGTTCGGACGTTGGCGACGACGATGATGAAATTATACGGTGAGTTTGCGAAGGAGTGAGTGAGATGTATAAGGCGCTGTACAGAAAATACCGTCCCATGACCTTTGACGACGTTGTTTCGCAGCCACATATTACAACCACTCTGCGCAATCAGCTTATTAGCGGCAAGACAGCTCACGCATATCTTTTCACGGGTTCGAGGGGTACGGGCAAGACCACCTGCGCAAGGATACTTGCAAAGGCGTTGAACTGTCTGAATCCGGTTGACGGAAACCCTTGCCTTGAATGTGAGATTTGCCGCGACGCCGAGGAAAACGCGCTTTCCGACATTATCGAGATAGACGCCGCTTCAAATAACGGCGTTGACGATATTCGGGATCTGCGGGACGGTGCTGTGTACACTGCCGAAAGATGCAAATACAAGGTGTACATCATCGACGAGGTGCATATGCTTTCAAAGGAGGCGTTTAACGCTCTTTTGAAAATTATGGAAGAACCTCCCCCACATGTTAAATTTATACTTGCAACTACCGAGATACACAAAGTCCTGCCGACAATTTTGTCCCGCTGTCAGCGGTACGATTTCAGGAGGATCTTGCCAAAGGATATTACGGAACGGCTTCTGTATGTGGCGGAAAAGGAAAATATTTCTCTCGACCCAGAGGCTGCGGAGCTTATTGCCAAGACCGCAGACGGCGGCATGAGAGACGCGCTCTCGCTGCTTGACCAGTGCATCGCTTTTTCTGAAAACGTTACGCTTGACATCGTTTCGGGGGCGGCGGGAATTGCGGGCAGAGAGCCTGTTTTCGACATAATGGAAGCGGTAGCCGACAAAAACGCGGGCAGGGCTGCGGAGGTGATCGACGAGCTTTACGGTATGTCAAAGGATATGCAGAAGCTTTGCGATGAGCTTATTTCACAGTTCCGCAACGTTATGATAGCAAAGGCTGTGCCGAACAATATAAACCTGCTGGCGTGTATGCCGAGCGAATTGGAGCGTATCAAGGCTTTGGCGGACAGGCTTTCCCTTGAAGAAATTATGCGAATTCTGGAAATTTTGCAGGCGGGCAACGAGCGTATTGCGCGGGTAAGCTCCAAGCGTGTGGAGATAGAAATGTGTCTTTTGAAGCTTTGCTCACAGACGGCGGGACAGTCCGCACAAGTGGCTTCGGCGGGTGCTGATCTTACTGCAAAGCTTGATATTTTGGAACAGAAGCTGGCGGCGGTGCAACAAGTACAGCAAAACAATTATAATAGTATACCGAACGCGCATAGTAACAATAATTACCAGCCAACACCCCAGCAGACGGCGTACTCAAATCCCGTTGCTCCTGCGGCGACAGCGGCGCAAAATCAGGGCGGTGGAGACTTGTCCAAGCTCAGACCCGAGGATTTCGTCCGCGAGGACAGGTGGACGGATATTCTGGAAAAATTTGCGGAAATTTGTCCCTCGGTGAACGGCGCGCTAAGCGGTTCTTACGCAATGACAGGCGGCGGATTTATGCTGATATACACGGAAAACAGTTTCTTTATGAAGCTGTTGAAGAACAAAGAAAACGCGGAAAAATTACAGGAAGCCGTAAGAAGCATAACTGGAAAAACCTACTCTATACGCGCAAAATGTACGGCAAAGCCGTCGGAAAGCGGCGATAAGCTGAAAGGGATACTCGATAAGGCTAAGGAAAATAATATCCCGATAGAATAACGCAAAATCAGCCGCAGGGCTTGATTATAAAAATGTCAGCCGCCGAGACTTTATACTAAAAATTTAGTATTGCAATTAAATTCCACGGCGGAGAAAGGTTGAAAAAAATGAAAGCAAGATTACCACAGGGAATGGGCGGCGGCGCTCAGAATATGAACGGAATGATCAAGCAGGCTCAGAAAATGCAGGCGCAGATCACCGAACTGCAGGAGGATATCGAGAACAGAGAATTCTCTACAACTGTCGGCGGCGGCGCTGTTGAGGTTACCCTTTCGGGAAGAAAGGAAATAAAGAGCCTTAACATAAAACCCGAGGTCGTTGACCCCGAGGACGTTGAAATGCTCCAGGATTTGATTATAAGCGCATTCAACGACACAGTCAAGCAGATAGAGGAGACTACAGAAAAGGAAATGGGCGCTATCACTGGCGGTGTTTCTTTCCCCGGACTGTTCTAAATTTTGAGTATTTGCTAAATATTTAGAGAATAATTATAGATTATTTGCAGAGCTTTTATGAATTATTTGCGGCATACGTTGACATTTTATCCCAATTCACGGTAAAAGTGTCTTGTATGCCGATTATTTTGGAGGTTGCTATTTACTATGGCTAACAGTACGGCTTTGCCCCTTGTTTTGCTTGCGGAGCATTTTGCAAGGTTACCGGGCATCGGAATGAAAAGTGCGCAGAGGCTTGCTTATCACGTTATGAGCATGACCGACGAGGAGGCGCAGTCCTTTGCGGACGCTATCATCTGCGCCCACAGCACTGTGAAGTGCTGCAAGGAGTGTCAGAATCTGACGGAAAACGAACTTTGCCCCATATGCTCCGACGATATGCGGGAACACAGCGTTATCTGCGTGGTGGAGACCCCCAAGGACATTTCCGCATTTGAGCGCACCAATGAATACAAGGGGGTTTATCACGTCCTCCACGGCTTGATTTCGCCGCTGGACGGCATTACTCCGGACAAAATTCGGCTTAAGGAGCTGCTTGCGAGGATATCGGGGGACGAAGTCAAGGAGGTCATTATGGCGACAAACCCCACGGTGGAGGGCGAGGCTACGGCGATGTATATTTCCAAGCTTCTGAAGCCGCTTGGGGTCAAGGTCACGAGGCTTGCTTTCGGTCTGCCTATCGGGGGAAGTCTTGAATTTGCCGATGAGGTAACGCTTTTCAAGGCGTTGGAGAACCGCAATGAAATTTAACGTTCATTATTTGCATTGGAGTTTGATATTTAAAATTTTGTGCATAATATGTCAATTGCGGTATATAATATTGTTGTAATTGACGAAAATGTGCTGCGATTATTGACAAGCTAAGTAAAATATGATAAACTATATAAGTCGCTTGAAGAGAATCAGCCGCATTGGGATATAGCCAAGCGGTAAGGCAGCGGACTTTGACTCCGTCATTTCGGTGGTTCGAATCCACCTATCCCAGCCAGTCAAAAAGTTCGCCGAGATTTTTAGCGGACTTATATTTTGGGGTGTCGCCAAGCGGTAAGGCACTTGACTCTGACTCAAGCATTTCCGGGGTTCGAATCCCTGCACCCCAGCCAGCGCGGAAGTCCGTGCAGACAGCGTTTACTCCCTGCAAAGGGGTAAACGCTTTTTTTATACTTACGATTTTTAAGGAGTGTTTTTTTGAAAAGATTTGTGGATATTTTGTTACGGGCGATACTGACAGGTTTTGCTATTGGAATAGGCGGGGCGGTGTACCTCTCATGCGACAACAAGTATTTGGGGGCGTTCCTGTTCGGCACAGGGCTTTTTGTGATACTTTGCTTCGGCTTCAACCTTTTCACCGGGAAAGTCGGGTACGCTGTTGAAAACAAGCCTGCCTACATAATCGACCTGCTGGTGATTTGGCTCGGCAATCTGATAGGAACGTCAGCAACGGGGGCAATGCTCCTTTTTACGAGGATTTCTGGTATCGGGGACAAGGCGGCGGAGATGTGCAGTACAAAGCTTTCGGACGGCGTTATCAGTATACTGATACTGTCCTTCTTCTGCGGAATGCTTATGTTTATTGCCGCGGACGGCTTCAAAACCGTGGAAAATCCTGTTGGAAAAGTGCTGATGATCTTCCTGCCCGTTATGGTGTTTATTTTAAGCGGTTACGAGCACTGTGTGGCGAATATGTTTTATTTTACCATAGGCGGGGCATGGTCGGCAAAGGCTTTCGGGTACTTGATTCTGATGTCGCTTGGTAATGCGGCGGGAGGAATGTTTATTCCTTTTGTACGCAAAGGTTTTATAAAATGATTTTGGGACGGTTTATACCGCCCCCTTTTTGTTTACAGTAATTTAAATAAATGTTTATAAACTTTGTGTAACGTTTTGCCTATAAAAAAGTTTAATATACAGAACGGTAAGGTTGGGAGGTGGACAATCCTGAAGCTTGATGAAACATACAAAAAATATGCGGACATGGTCATGAAGTACCTTGTTGCGCTGTGCGGCGACCCCGTCCTTGCGGAGGAGCTTACCCAAGAGACCTTTTTTCGTGCGGTAAAGCATGCCGACCGCTTTGACGGCAGCGTAAAGGTAACAACGTGGCTGTGCAGCATTGCTAAAAATGCCTATTTTACCCATGTGAAAAAGCAGGGCAGGTACGCCGACATTGAGAGCAGCGAGCCGTTCTATGAGGAGGACCTGCTGGACAGGGAGAACTGCCGAGAGATATACAAGGCTGTTCACCGACTTGACGAACCGTATCGGGAGATAGTCCTGCTGCGAATTCACACGGACATGAGCTTCAGCGAGATAGGCGAGATATTTGACAAGTCCGAAAGCTGGGCGAGGGTGACATTTTACCGCGGTAAGGAACAGCTTAGAAAGTTTTTGGATATGAAATAAAGAAAGTGAGGAATGATTTTATGGACGTTACCTGCAATGTTATTGATGACTTGATCCCCCTTTATGCGGACGGAATATGCTCCGAGGACACAAAAACCATTATCGAGCACCATATTGCGGTGTGTCCCGAGTGCAGGGAAAAGCTTGAAGCAATGACTGCAACGCTTGAAAAAAACGAGAAAAAGGCAGAAATTGACAATCCATTTAAAAAAGTGAAAAGGCATTATCTGCGGCTGGTTACCGTCACGCTGCTTGTGTGCGCGATTTTTATTGTGCCGTTGGGTACAGCATGGTTTTTGAAGACTAACGAGGTCTACGATGCGGGCTATAGTTGGGCTACGGTCACAACAAACGCAAAGCTTAGAAAAATAGGAAATCTGTTTAAAAAAGGCAAATACCGAGAGGCATTGGATTTGTTTGAGCCGTACTGTGGCAGCGACGATTATACAGAGGAAGAAATAGAAGTTTTCAAGGATTGGTTTGCCAAGCGTTTTGAAGATGTCTATTATACAAATCTCCGAGCCCACGAGACTAAGGCGA
>CAMWVF010000056.1 GCA_947177545.1 uncultured Clostridia bacterium
ATGCAGTAACGGCAAGGAAAGGCGAATACATATAGACACGTATTACGACAGGGCGATGCAGGCTCTGTATTCATTTGCACTTGACCCGATCTCGGAGTCTTGGGCAGACAGGAAATCATTTGCATTTCGCAAGGGACGTTCTACATATGACGCAAACGAATATGTCAAAATGGCATTATCCGGCGAGGACGCTCCCGAATGGGTATTTATTGGTGATGTAAAACAATGTTACGAGCATATAAGCCACGAATGGGTATTAAATCATATTCCGCTGCCACAGGGTATACTGGAGCAATTTTTGGCGGCAGGGTATGTTGTTTCGGGAGATTTATTTCCTGTTGACACAGGAGTGGCAATCGGCTCTGTTATTGCTCCTATAATCGCCAATATGGTTTTAGACGGCTTGCAGGACTACATATACGATAAACTGTACAATGGCAGGAAAATTGTATATCCGCTTGATGATGTGGATTTTGCGGACGGTAATATGATACGGTATGCAGACGATATATTGATAACGGCACGAAGCCGTGAAAACGCAGAAAAATTTAGAATATGGACGGAGGATTTTTTAAAGGAACGCGGATTAATTCTCTCGGAGGAAAAAAGTAAAACTGTACATATAAGCGAGGGCTTTGATTTTGTTTCAAGGCATTATGCAAAGCATAATAATCACGTATATGCTTACCCGACACAACGGTCTGTTGACCGTTTTAAAAGCAATGCCAGCGAAACAATATATAATCACACAGGATCGCAAAAATCCTTGATAAAAACCATAAACAGAAAAATTGACGGCTGGTGTTCGTACCATAAGGTCGAAGAATCCGCTGACGTGTTCCGTCACCTTGACGTATATATAAAAACTATTCTGCTTGATGTTTGCAAGCAGAAACACCCTAAATGGGATATGGATAAAATACTTGGCAAATACTGGTATCAGGAGTATGACGGTACATACTCCTACGCTTTGCCCGAACGCAGGGACATTAAAGTGAAGAGGCTTTCCGACACTATACTGACTACCCATAAGGCTGTTAAAACAAATGTCAATCCCTATATTGATTTTGAGTATTACGAAATACGGGAGGCAAAAAAGGACATTCAGAATGTTGTGGGAAAATATAAGCCTATTTGGGAAAGGCAAAACGGCTGCTGTTACTACTGCGGCAAGCCGATTTTGCGTGACGAGACTAAGGAAATAATAGAGATTGCGGGAGTAATACGTAAATATTGTGAGGTATACGTTCACGAGATATGTATGTATTGCTCGGTAGATTATGTTGACGTTGTGGAGCTGCCCGACACAATACAAGATGTAGCGGATATTGTTGCGAATATGAATACGCCGCAAATCAGTATTAGTCAAAAGTATCTTCCGCTCTACAACTATTTTCGTGCAAGCAGCACATCGGTTATAAAGCTGTCTTTTGAGAAGATTGAAGAAATAATAGGGGGCAAACTTAGCAGAGTAGCGTATACACGCCGTGAGTTTTGGTTCAGGCGCGGACTTAACACTATTAGTCAATGCTGGCTTGACAACGGATACTACATAACCGATGTAGACTTAAAAAAGGAGCGAGTGACGTTTCAGCTTGAAGTTACCAATAAAAAAACCGTTAATGTTGATATTCCCGACTGCATAGCTAACAGGCGTATTCCTGCCGAGGCAAAGTACGAACTTGAAAATTATTATCAGTATTTGATTAAGAAGTATAGGCTGTAATTCCCCATTGGAGAATTATCTTATACAATAAAATAACAGCGCAGAATGTACAATATATCTGCGCTGTTAAATATTAGGATTAATTACTTATGTGATATGAAAATAGTTTATTCAATACTAAATTCACAGGCGACATATATTCTTTCGTCTTGATTTCGCTCGTCAAAAAAGAAACTTTTAATTATTCTATATTTACCTTCAGAGATGTTAGGATACTTACCAGACCAATTTTCATTTATAATAGTTGTATCTTCTTTTTCCAAGTAGCCAAGTATATCGATCCATACAATTTCTTCTGGTAACTTAATTTGTTGCTGATACCATTTACCATTTCTTTCCTTTTCAATGACAAACCAAGAACTCCAAAAAATTTTGTCAGGAGATTTATTGCAAATTTCTAATTCTAAACTATTTGCGTTTGCGCTTTTAACAGAAAGTAAAATATCAGTGTCTGTTAAAATATCCAATGTACTTTCTTTTTCAAAAGATGTTTCCATTCCAACTATCTCATCTTCACTTTCCGTTTTTGTTTCGAGTTCAACAGGCGTATCCAATTCAATCACCTTATCTTGATTTCCATTTTCACAGCCACAAAGTAACATTATAGCCGCACATAAACAAAATAGATTTTTTTTCATATTGATACCACCTAAATACTAATATGCGATATTAAATCCTCTTTCATAAATATATTTATATGGAGTAAACCATACAGATACACCATTAGAGCCGTGATGAACCCCACAAAATTCTCTGCCACATCTATAGGATCCACCACTATCGCCACCAGTTGATGACCCAGATTCGATGCTTGCTTTTGTTAATCCACTTGTATTATTTTCTGTTTGGTTACATTTTGTAACTTTGCAATATGCTTGACCAGAGACAGCACCATATTTATATAAATACGTACCCTCAGTTGGATTAAGCATATATCCGTTAAATGATGTTGCTCCTCCTCCTGTGGTAAGTACGGACGATGTTGCTGAATATCCAGCGGCAGCTGATATAATCGAATAATCTCCATACTTACTACTTGTATTTTCATATTGTTTAATTGTTAATGTCCCAATTGTTGAATTACCTGATTTTACAGCCTGTCCAACAGCCATATTATGACCACTTGTTACAAAAGCTGTATTTCCACTATATGTGCCGCTACCACCTAATGTCAAACTGAACCCATTAGATACTATTGGCGTTCCCGCAATAACTGAAACTTCCGTCTGAACAACCTTATCAGTCGACTCAATTTCAATCATAGAACTAATTCTATCATTTTCGTCAGTTTGAAACAGTGCCATATTATCCTTCAATGATACAACTTTTTCATAATCTGACTTCAAAACTTCAATAGTTCCCTTATTTTTGCTCATACAAACCCCATAAGAAACAACATTGTAGTCGCCTTTTATTTCTTCAGCAATGTTATTAGTCGCAACTTGTAGTTCGTTATAAGAATACTCAACAACATCAAACACAACATTACTCTCATAATTAACAAGCAAATTTTTGTAATAATCTATTGCCGATTCGTCAGTAACTTGAACGTGAAGTGTGTCGTAGTCAATGAAGTCACCACCAAAATCATCTGGGTAGATGTATGTTTCGTCCCAACCGAATGATAAGTAAAGCAATTCGTGAGCTTCGCACGCTTTACGTTGTATCTCGAAAATGTTGTCCGTAACGGTTTCAATATTTTCTACTGTACTATCATACTGACCAAATTCAGCAGAAGCTGGCGCCGCTGCCATCAATGACATTGAGATTGTTGCCACAATAAAAGCGGACGTTATTTTTCTTATTTTGCTATAAAATGATTTTTTCATTTTATATCCTCCTTTTAATGATTATTTGTATTTGAAACAGCATTATCATAAATTAGCTAAAATTAGTGAACTATTCTTAGCTTAAACCAATGGTTAAAATCTCTCCTTTCAACTGTTTCTATATATAAAACCATTCAGAAGCAAAAATCACGTCAATTTTTTTGATATTTTATACATTTTTGTAACATTGTACAATTTTATTAAAAATAAACATACATAATGTACAAAGAAAATGCTGTTAGTTCCCCAATGGGGAATTAACAAAGCGGAGCAAATAAATTAATTTATCTGCTCCGCAAAATATTTTCACTTACCGTATCTTAATAGCGTTAAACATTGCCAAAAGCGAAGTACGGTCTATTTTGAAATGTTTTTCAACATATTCAGATATTTTGGCGTCCATTTCCGCCATATACTCATCGGAAGTCATACTTAACTGTTTTAAAATAACAGGTCGGGCAGCAGCAGGTGACAAGCTACCACGTTCTCCGCCAATTGCTCGTCGTGCAGCTTTTCTCTCTGCACAAGCAGTGGTATGCTCCATATGCTCGGACAACATTTTATTAAGTTCATCATATTCGTCTTTTGTAAATTTGCCGTCAGAATATGCGGTATCAAGACGTTTAGCCATAAGTGCCGGTTTGACTAAACTTAAGAGTAATGCCGTTGTTATCCGCTGCAACATAATATTCGCTTTTTGTTGTAACAAGTTCATATCCATTGTCAGTATACACACGAACTCTAACAGCAGAAATATAATCCCCACTGTCTTCATCATATGAATCTGACCAATTAAAGACCACATTTTTATTCATTATATATGGTCCTTTAATAACTTTTAATGAACACACAGGTCTTTTGTTGCCGTCCGCGGGTTCAATCTCAATGGTGTACCTAACAACATTAGAAGTGTTTCCGTTTGTGTCTGTAACATAGTATAGAAGTTCGTGCGGTCCTGCTTCTGTAATTTGGGTTGCAAATCCGACAACCTCGCCGCCCAATGAGACATTTCCCGTTACATATTCATTCATACCGCTTATATTGTAGCTTGCAATTTCATCACCGTCGGGATCATATGTATACACATTTTCGCCGTCATTCCACACCCAGTACAGTATGGTATCAGTTGTTGCTTTACCGTTTACAATGCTTTCAGGGTTTGCAACGATCAATGTAAGCCCAGCAACTGGAGCAGAATTTGAATATGCCGAAATTCCGTCGTCCTCAGCAGAAAAACCATTAAGCAAAGGAGTGGTGTTTTCGGAATTTTCCAGTTGATAAGCGTTTGGGAGCATATTAGTTACAGACATATTTACGTCTGTTGTTTCACTCGACAAAAAAATAGAATTTTCAAGTGAAGCCTGCGGAACAACATCGTCAGCCGAAACATTAGCTGAAAGCAACGATAAACACATAGCGGCACTAATAACCGCACTCAAAATTTTTTTGACTTTCATAACATTTTCCTTTCCACCGACACACGGTATGAGTTTTTTGTATTTTGTAAGGGCAGAGGCAGTATGTTATTTCTATTTTTTAATTATTTTGGGCAAGTCATGGTTTTGCTGCCCGAAACGGGTTCTGCTTTGCCGTTTCTGTTGACATTTGCAGAGAAAGAAAGCGTGTAAGTTTCTCCTTTAGTCAATCCCGAAACACTTTCTGAAATTGATAAACTGGTTGTGTATGATTTTTTGTTTGACCAATCACCCACAACATTACCTCTGCTGTCTTTCAGAGTAAGATGTCCGTTTGTAATACTTGTTGTACCGGAAGCACCTTCAACCTCAGCTTCACAGCCTGCGGTTGTACCGTCAAACATAAGTCGTACTGTTACTGAATGCGTATCAGAATATCTTGGCTCAACAGCCGAGACAATCATTGCTGATCCAACTACTACAGCAAGTGACAAAAGAATTGAAATGAAATGTTTAAATTTTTTATTCATAGAATTCCTCCTTTTATACATACAACCTCTTATATACATAAAACCACACAGAAAGGAAAATCACGTCAAAAAATTTTTATTTTTCCAAATTTTCAGCAATTTTAACAAGTTCGCCTTTGGATAAATGTGCAAGTATACTAAAATCATATCCGCTATCATACCATATAAGTGTATTATAAAAGTCACTATCATTGCTTTCATAATAATGATATTCAATTCCATTTGAATAAAATTTATCATATGAATTGTGTTCGTTGTCATAGTTCGCACTTAAACTTTCAGCAATGCCGTACTTAAACTTTATATCTTTATTTTCATTTTTATAGGTGAGTTTTACAGACATACGAGAATAATTCCCCTCTGATAAATAATACCCGTCAGGAACATATCCTAATCTAAAGCTATTATCAAAATTCTCAAAAGTTAATTCTTCACCGACATATTCATATTTATCATATTTGTCAAATACGCTCCGAAATACATTTTGAACGGCAGCAAAAACTTCCGGCTGAGTAAGCAGTCCGCCAAATATAAGACTAAAAACAATAGACAGCGACACGACAGATTTTGCCGCAAAGTGTTTAAATTTTTTTATTCTATCTTTCCTGCCAATAGAATTTATGAGCTTTCTCATTTTCTTTTCAAATTGCGGAGAAAATTCGTGTGTTTCCCTCGCTGTCATTTTGTCTATTTCCTCATACTTTCCTTAAGTGCGTCGGCTAATATCAAGTCAAATATTTTTTCTTTAGTTGCTGCATTCATTATACGTTTCCTCCAATCTCTCTTTTAACTTCTTTCTTGCACGAAAAATACGAGTTTCAACCGTCCGATAAGGAAGATTAAGCATTTCCGATATATTACCAACGCTTAAACCGTTTATAATCCTCATAACGAGAACTTCTTTGTATGGCTGGTCAAGAGTATCTACAATTTCGATAAGTTCTCTATACCCTAATTGCGAAGAAATATCGGATATTACTTTATCAGGTATTTCATTTTCTTTTATGGGCTCCACATTGTCATAGTGCTCCGCCTTTAAATTATTTCTTGCTTTATTCTTAACCATAGATATAATCATTGCTTTTATATCTTCACTTGGGACTTTTGGCAAATGCGAAATCGTTTCTGCAAGTTTTAACAAACAGTCTTGTACAGTTTCATCTGCAAGTGAAGCATTACAAAGAATAGAATTTGCGATTGAAAACATCATTTTCTTGTATGTATAGTATAATCGTTCAAATTTCTCTTTATCGCTTTCATCATCAATAAGAGCCATAAACATAGCAAGCATTGTAAACACG
>CAMWVF010000057.1 GCA_947177545.1 uncultured Clostridia bacterium
AAGAGACATACCTTATCGGAGACGTTCTTGTATACAGCGACGACAGCGTTATCACGGCGGAAATTTTCCCATTTGCTGAGGCTGCAAAGGCTCTCTCCGCGGAGGAGCTGGAAAAGAAGATCCTTGAAGCTGTCGACGGCGTGAACAAGACGGTTTCCTCCGCAAAGGCTGTAAGACGGGTTCTTCTGAGAGACGCGGAATTTGAGAAAACAACGTCCAAAAAAATTAAAAGAAATCAGCCCAGACTTGGCAAACGTATCAGATAAAGGAGAAATATTATGACTTACGAAGAAATTTTTGAAAAATCCAAAAAGCTTATTTTGAAAAACGATGCAAGCGGAATTGATGGACATCTTGCAGTACAGGTGGACATCACAGGCGAGGGTGAGGGCGCTTTTTACATTGAGCTTAACGACGGCAAGCTGGCTGTTGAACCTTACGAATATTACGACCGGGACTGCAAGCTTATCATTTCCGGGGAGGATTTTCTGAGCGTCTGCGACGGCTCTCTTGACGCGGTTAAAGCCTTTACGAACGGCAAGCTGAAGGTCGAGGGGGACATTGACAAGGCGCTGCAGGTATCCGAAATTTTTAATAAAGTCAAGGCGGAGAACGCTCCGCGGCGAAAGACTGCCTCCAAGGATAAATAATATAAAAATCAACTGTTATCAGCCCCGTGACAGCGGGGAAATACAGCTGTAAAGCAAGCAGGGCAGACGTAAGGTCTGCCCTTGTTTACTGCTTTGCCGAATAAAATATTCCAAAAAAATTTCCTCACATATTTTGCTCGCGTTCGGTAAAAATATTTTTGTGACCGAAAGTGAGAAAAGCATATCAAAGGAGTTAATAAGGTATGAATATCGGTAAACTGGTGATAAAGGAAATAGACAGCCGAATTGAACGGCTCAACAAACATTACTCCGACGAAAAGGATACGGACGGGAATCCTTACGGCGAAATGCTTGCGGCGGAAGCTAAGCTTCTTAACTCGGCTCTTGCAAACGAGCTGAGAAGCCTCAAGGAATTTGTAAAGGAAAACAGCTGACCCGACGGTAATTTGCCTGTACTTTTTGTACAGGCAAATTTTTTTTGAAAAAGGTCTTGACAAAAGTCCGAAATCGGATTATAATGATATAGTCCGCTGTCGGACTATATTTGCAGTACGGAGGAAATGCTATGGAAAAAAATAACGCAGGGAAAAAGCTTTGGGAATACAATACAATTTTTAAGGAAAACGACGAAATATACCGCAATGCCGCAAGCGATCTGGGGCTTTCCGACTGCACGATGTGGATACTTTACGCTCTGCGGGCGGACGGTACAGTCACTCAAAAGGACATCTGCGGGGCTATTTATTATCCCAAGCAGACGGTTAATTCCGCTTTGAAAAAGCTTGAAAGCGACGGGTGTATAGTACTGTCCGAAATGGAGGACAGGCGAAGCAAGCAGATAAGTCTTACCCCAAAGGGTGTAAAGCTTTCTGAAAAGACCGCCGACAGGGTGATCGAAGCGGAGCTTGCAGCTTTGTCGGGACTTACCGACGCCGAATGGGAAACCTTTATCGGAATTTTCAGAAAATACACTAAGCTTCTGAAAAATAATATGCAGTTTCACAGTCAATAACAAGGAGAATTTTTATGCAAAAGATACAGCTTTCAGACCATTTTACTTATAAAAAATTATTTCTTTTCTGCCTGCCGTCGATAATTATGATGGTTTTTACGTCGATCTACGGCGTTGTGGACGGCTTTTTTATCTCCAACGTTGTGGGGAAAGTCCCCTTTGCGGCAGTAAATATAATCTTTCCGTTTATTATGATAGTCAACAGTTTTGGCTTTATGATAGGTACCGGCGGCAGCGCGCTTGTGGCAAAGACCTTAGGGGAAAACGACCCGAAAAACGCCAACAGATATTTTACTATGATGATAAAGCTGACGATAATTATGGGTATAACCGTTTCCACCGTAAGCATTATTTTTCTAAAGCCTATATCGTACCTGCTGGGCGCGACTGACGACATGATAGACTATTGCGTGATATACGGCAGAACCACTCTTGTTTTTAACACATTTTTTATGCTCCAGAACACCTTTCAGACTTTTCTTGCAACCGCCGAAAAGGCAAAGCTGGGACTTTTTATCACCGTTGCGGCGGGGGTAACAAACATGGTGTTGGACTGGCTCCTTATCGCCGTGTTTAAATGGGAGGTTTTCGGCGCGGCTCTTGCAACTGGACTGAGCGGCTTTGTGGGAGGCTTCCTGCCGTTCATATATTTTATCCGACCGAACACAAGCCTGCTGCGGCTCGTCAGAACAAAAATACAGGGGAACGTCCTTTTAAAAGCCTGCGTAAACGGTTCGTCGGAACTTATGTCCAACATCTCTGGCTCGCTGGTGAGTATGCTGTACAACTTTCAGCTTATGAAATATTCGGGAGAAAACGGCGTTGCGGCATACGGTGTTTTGATGTATGTCCAGATTATATTTTTAGCGGTTTTTATCGGCTACACTATCGGTACAGCACCGGTTGTGGGGTACCATTACGGCGCGGCGCACCACGACGAATTAAAAAGTCTGCTGAAAAAAAGCTTTATTATCATGGGTGCGGCAGGTATAGCCATGCTGGCTGCATCCCAACTTCTTGCAGAGCCGCTTGGAAAAATTTTCGTTGGTTATGACAAAGAGCTTTTGGACCTTACAGTATCTGCGCTTAAAATTTTTGCGGTGGCGTTTATTTTTTCGGGGTACAACATTTTCACATCGTCATTCTTCACGGCTCTTAATAACGGCGGTGTCTCGGCGGCGATATCTTTTATGAGGACGCTGATTTTTCAGATGCTTGCAGTACTTATACTCCCCATTCTTTTTGGATTTGAGGGAATCTGGTGGGCTGTTGCTGTCGCGGAGCTTGCAGCGTTTATTTTGTCGTTGATTTTTCTTTTTGCGAAAAAGGAGAAATATCATTATATGTAAGAACCTTAAATTTACCGATCCCTTGATAGGTACCGCACAGAGTATGCCAATTTTAATATTTATAGCAAACCTAAAAATAACGTCTTGTTGCATGGGAAGGAAACCCGTCCCATGCAAATTAAAATTTTTCGTCGGAATGCAGTCGGTTGACAAGAAAAAATGGAAATGTTATAATATAGTAAAAACAATTTCTACCGATTGTGAGATGATAATTCATATGAACTGCTGCGATGTTTTGCAGAAGTATTTCGGCTATTCCTCTTTCCGTCTCGGGCAAAAGGAGATCACCGACAGCATTCTCTCGGGAAGAGACACCCTCGGGGTCATGCCCACGGGAGCGGGAAAATCTATATGTTACCAAGTTCCCGCGCTTTTGCGAGAGGGCATTTCCATTGTAATTTCGCCGCTTATATCCCTTATGCAGGATCAGGTCACGTTCCTTGTCCAGTCGGGGATAAAGGCGGCTTACATAAACAGCAGCCTTACCCAAAGCCAGTTGGACGCTGTTATACGAAACGCTGCGGAGGGTGCATACAAGCTGATATACGTCGCTCCCGAGCGGCTTGAAAACGGCGCGTTTTTAAGCTTTGCGGAAAATGCCGATATCCCCATGATAACGGTGGACGAAGCCCACTGTATCTCTCAATGGGGTCAGGATTTTCGTCCAAGCTATATGAATATACCCCGCTTTATCGAAAGACTTCCCCGCCGTCCCGTGGTGACGGCTTTTACTGCGACTGCGACCGATCAGGTCAGGCAGGACATAGTAAGACTTCTGGAAATGAACGACCCGTTTACTTTGGTCACGGGCTTTGACAGGAAAAATCTTTATTTTGAAGTACGCACTCCCGCGGACAGGTACGCAGCTTTGAGCCGGCTTGTGAAAAAATACGGCGATGAGGGACGAAGCGGTATTGTGTACTGCTCCACAAGAAAAAACGTTGAAAAAATTGCGGAAAGGCTTGCGGGGGAGGGCTTTGCGGTAACGTCCTACCACGGCGGAATGGACGAGACCGAACGTTTTGAAAATCAGGAGGACTTTATTTACGACAGAAAAAACGTGATGATAGCCACAAACGCTTTTGGAATGGGTATCGACAAATCCAATGTGTCATACGTTATACACTTCAATATGCCCAAGGACGTTGAAAGCTACTATCAGGAGGCGGGGCGCGCGGGACGTGACGGTTCCCCCGCGGACTGTATCCTGCTTTACAGCGGGGCGGATATACATACGGCGCAGTTCCTTATCAACAAAAGCTATGAGCAGTCGGAGCTTTCTCCGGAGGAGGCGGAAGTACTGCGGAGCCGCGATATGAAGCGGCTTAAAGATATGATAGCCTACTGTACGGGGGCGGAGTGCCTGCGAAGTTATATTTTAAGATATTTCGGGGAGAATTCCTCGGGGGAATGCGGGAATTGCTCTTGGTGCTGCTCCGACGAGCCTTATGAGGATATTACCGTGGACTCCCAGAAGATAATGTCCTGTATTATCCGCTCGGGGCAGAGGTACGGGGTGAAAATGGTCTGCGATATGCTGCGGGGCAGTGAAACCGAGAAGATAACCTTTGCGGGACTTGACAAGCTGTCTACTTATGGCATTATGAGGGACGTTTCCGAAAAACGCATACGAAATATAATAGACAGACTGATTTCGCAGGGGTACATTGAAAAGACCGAGGGCGAGTACCCTATACTGCGGGTAAAGCAGTCCGCAGCGGCTGTTTTAAAGGGTACGGAGAAAATTTCCGCAAGGCTGCCCAAGGAGGAAGAACCAAGGCGTAAGAAGCAGTCGGAAACGGCGGCGGTATCGTCCTTTAATGCAGACCCCGCGCTGCTTGCGGCTTTAAAGGCTTTGCGGTCGAAGATAGCCTCCGAGCAGGGCGTTCCCGCATATGTTGTTTTTGCGGACTCTGCGCTGCTTGATATGTGTGCAAAAAAGCCCCGTACGGACAGTGAGTTCCTTGACGTGTCGGGGGTGGGCGCGGTAAAGCTGGAAAGATACGGCGCGGATTTTATGAGCGTGATAGCAGAGTATGTTTCGGGAAACACAGATAAAGCGTACGCTGAAGTTGTACCAGTCGAAGCGATAAAAAGCGGCAGAAGAAACAAGGAAGAAAGAGCGATGATGTCCCGAATGAGGACGCCGGAGCAGGTCGATCAGGTGTTTTCCGTGCTGTCGGCGGCTGCGGACAAGCTTTACCCCGACAGCGAGCCGCTGACTGTTTCGGCTCTTACGGACAGGATGATCGCTGCGGCGGAAGTAATGGTGTCCTCCGCAGTGCTGAGAAGGAACGTAACAGGCTGGCTCAAGGACACAGGCTTTATAAAAACGTACCCCGACGAAGAGGGGAAAAGCTGCACGGATATTACCTCAATATCTGAAAGTATCGGGATTTTCGCCGAGGACCGCACGTCCTCGGGAGGAGTGAAATACAAGCGAATACTTTACAAGCCGGAGGCGCAGCAGTTTATTATCGATAATCTTGCTTCCGTCAGAGAATATGCGGTTAAAGCCTTGTCCGAATGAGCGGCAAGGATATTTTACGGGACGGTTATCCGTCCCGTTTTTCAGGGTGCGTTGACACACCTTAATACTCTTTTATCTCCGCCCCCTTGTAATAGTGCAGGAGGATTTCTCTGAAATCGCTGCCGTTTTCGCCCATGGCGTTTGCGCCGTACTGACTGAGTCCCACGCCGTGTCCGTAGCCCTTTGTGGTAACGCAGAACTGTTTTTCGTCGGCGTTGTAAACAACGGTAAAGTTTGCCGAACGCAGGGAAAAAATACTGCGGAAATCCGTCCCCGCAAGCTTTTCGCCTCCTGCAAGCATTTCGGTGACAGTACCAGAAACGCTGGTCTCCTTTATCTCTATCCACTCGCCTGCGGGAGAGGAAAAGTCCGCGTCAGGGAGAGCCTTTTCAAGCTTTTCACGAAATTCCTTTTCCGTAAAAATTTCCTCATCAAGATAGGTGGGGGAATTTTTATCCTCGGGACTTTCCACGGGGACGAGATACTCAACGGGACTTCCCCAAATCACCTCCGCGCTTTCGGTCATTCCCCCCGAGTTGGAGTGGAACGCCGCAACTATGGGTTCGTCCTCATAGAAAAGCGCAAGCCTGTCCGTGTCGTCAACAGCTTCAGCCGCCTTTTGGTAATAAGTCTCATATCCGATGCCGTAAAAATTCTTAGCCTGTTCCGGAGTAAAATATGCCTGAAATTTACTGCTGTCGTTGGAAATATCCGCCCCCATAAGCTCCGGGTCGGGAGCAAGCCGCTGCTTCTCACGCTGCCTTATAGCGTATGTTCTTGCCGCCACTGCCTGCGCCTTTAAAGCTTCGGTGCAGTATGTGGCAGGCATTTCCGCAAGCACCGCGCCTATAACATAGTCCCGCATGGAAAGCTCCAGAACTTGTCCGCTTGTGAAGTCAAGGACTTTTATTACGTCCTCATTTTCGGTTTCCGCAATTGTGTCGGGACTTTCCGTTTCGGGAACTTCCGCAGTTTCGGCAGTTGTTTCCGTCCGAACAGTCTCGGCGTAGGCGTCCGAACCTATCGTCCGTTGTGGGACAAAGAATGACAGAGCGGGTATTACCGCCAGCAGCAATGCGAATATTCCTGTGATTTTCAATAATTCTTTCATGATTACATTCTCCTTTTTTTTCATTAATTTATAGATTAACTTTATCAAATAAAATGTGCAAAAATTGGAAATTCACTGCCCCGATTTATTTTTGACAAAATTAATTAATAAAATTCTTGACATTAGTGAGTTTTTGTTGTACAATGTTAAGT
>CAMWVF010000058.1 GCA_947177545.1 uncultured Clostridia bacterium
AGGAGACCGTTTATGCGAGTTATTACAGGTTCAGCAAGGGGACGGCGTTTGAGAGCTCCTGAGGGCGTTGACGTCAGACCTACCACCGACAAGGTCAAGGAAGCGATTTTCTCTATTGTTCAGTTCGATATTGAGGGTTCGGCGGTTTTGGACTTGTTTTCCGGCTCGGGGCAAATGGGCATTGAGGCTATTTCAAGAGGGGCAAAGTCCTGCATTTTTGTGGACAGCAGCCGCTCGTCCATAGATGTTATAAAGGAAAATATTGTTGCTGCGGGTTTTAAAAACGAAGCCACAGTTATGAATTCCGACAGTATAGGCTATCTCAGAATGTGCAGGAATGTCTTTGATCTGGCATTTCTCGACCCTCCATACAGAAAAGGCTTGATTGAGGAGGCGCTAACGCTTTTGGAGGGGCATATGTCCGACAGGGGGATAATTGTCTGCGAGCATGAGTTTGGTTTGGAATTACCGGAGGAATTCGGTAAAATGCAAAAATACCGTACCTACAAATACGGAAAGATAGGAGTAACGGTCTTTAAGACGGTTACAACAGAAGAATAGCGAAAGGAGTATGCTCCGTTAAGGCGGCGTATGTCATTTGCCTATGAAGAAAAGAATTGCTGTATATCCGGGAAGCTTTGACCCGGTCACGTTTGGTCACAGGGATATTATTCAGAGAGCTTCGCTGCTGTTTGATAGGGTGATAGTTCTTGTTTCGGTAAACGCTGTGAAGAACCCCAGTTTTACCGCGGTTGAGCGTGTTAAAATGCTTGAAAAGGTTATCGACAAGGTGGATAACGTTGTTATAGATATGTGGGACGGGCTCCTTGTGGACTATATAAAGCAGGTGGACGCCTGCGCTATTATTAAGGGCTTAAGGGCTGTTTCGGACTTTGAGTATGAATTTCAGATGGCTCTTGCAAATAAAATTCTTTATGACGGAGCGGAAACGGTGTTCCTTACAACAAGCTCCGAGAATATGTATTTATCCTCCAGCGTGGTGAAGCAGATAGCCTCATTCGGCGGGGATATAAGCCATTTTGTCCCAGAGTGCATACTTGTGGACATTAAGGCAAGGCTTACCAAAAAGCCTTCGGAAATTAAATAGTTGGTATGCGGGAAAGGATTGGTAAAAATGATAATTGACGATATTCTTGATATGATGGACGACCTGCTTGATAATGCGCAGTCTGTTCCGTTTTCTGTAAAAAAATCCATTATAGACGGCGACCAGATGAGGGATTATATAAACGAGATACGACTCAACCTCCCACAGGAGATAAAGCAGGCAAAGCTTATTGTCCGTGACCGTCAGTCCATTATTTCTGATGCTAACAAGGAGGCGGATACTATTATTCGCCGTTCCGAGGAAAGGGCAAAGGTAATAGTTTCCAACGACGAGATAACCAAAGCGGCAAAGGCTCGTGCAGTCGAGATAACAAATCAGGCACAGGCTAAGGCTAAGGAGATAAAAAATGCCGCAAACAAATATATTGACGACGTCCTTGTAAAGACGGAGGAATGTCTTCAGCTTAATTTGGCGGACGTGAGAAAGACTCGTCAAGCGATAAGGACTATACCCACGCAGCAGGCACAGGCACAAGCGCAGCAGGGTCAGCAGAGAAAGTAAGAATATGAGTACTGTGAAAAAAGAACTCCCCGAAAATATAAAGAAAATAATGGAAGAGCGCTTTGGCAGGGATAGCATTATTGCGCTTGCGACGCTTGAAAACGGCATGCCGTATGTGCGCAATGTTGACGGATATTATGAGGACGGAGCATTTTATGTGCTTACCCATGCGCTCTCCGATAAAATGAAGCAGATAGAAAATAATCCCATGGTTGCAATTGCGGGTGAATGGTTTACAGCGCACGGCTTAGGGGAAAATTTAGGTTGGTTTCTCAAAGAAGAAAATGTGAAAATTGCTGAAAAAATGAGAAAGCTTTTTGCGGAATGGATAGATAACGGACACAATAATTTCGATGATGAAAACACCTGTATTCTCCGTATTGTGCTTACTGACGGGGTGCTTTTTTCGCACGGAACGAGATATGAACTTGATTTTTCCGATAAATAATTATATATATATGCTCCCGATTTTGGACGGTCGGGGGCATAATTATTTTATAACGAAATTTTTTTGAATTTATCCGCACATATATCGAAGATAAAACGTTATACATTATGAGAGGAGGTTTTCCGGCAGTGGAGGAGCTAACAAAAACTTACGATAAAATATACCGTTACTGCTTTTATAAGGTGAGAAATTCAGCTGCTGCGGAGGATATAACTCAGGAGACCTTTCTCAAGTATTTTGCGCAAAATCCCAAAATAAAGCGGGGAGAGGACATGGCGTATCTTTATACGATAACGAAAAATCTTTGTGTGGACTATTTCCGCAAAAAGCAGACAGAGGAGCTTCACGAGAATTATCCTGCGGAGGAATTTTCCGAAATGAGCGACACTAAAATAGCCGTACGCACGGCTATGGAAAAGCTTGACGAACGTCACAGGGAGATAATTTTGCTGCGGTATATCGGCGGCTTGTCGGTGAGTGAAACGGCGGAAACTGTGGGTATATCAAGGTTTGCGGAGTACCGTCTTGAAAAGGCGGCTTTAAACGAAATGAAAAAGTATTTGGAAGGAGCATTGTGGTATGAGATTTAATTTAAAAAAGGAACTTAGAGAAGCCTTTACACCTCCCGAGCCAAATGGTAGGGACGGTTTTTTAGCAGCAATTCCATATCCGAAGCTGACATATCGCGAATTTGTTTTGTCGCAGATATGCTATATACGCAAAAGAATATGGTTTGTATCATTGCTGATACTGCTTGCGGGGGTGGGTGCGGTATACATTGTTCCCGACAGCAGCATGGTTCTTGTATGGATAATATCGGCGCTTATCCCGCTTCTGGCGGTACTGACGGCGGCGGAGATATCACGCTCCGATATTTTCGGAATGTTCGAGATAGAGGCGGTGTGCAGGTTCGCTTTGCCACAGGTTATTGGGGCGAGAATGATAATTCTCGGTATCTGCAATTTTGCTGTAATAGCCGCTGCAACTGCGGTTTTGGGTATTTTTTCCCCATTAGGCATAGCAAAGTCCGCATTGTATATTCTTACGCCATATGTTTCGGTGAACGGTATTTCTCTCGCAATTTTTGGCAGGGTAAATGGTCAGGACGGCGTTTATTTAAGCGTGGCTGCGGCTTTTGCGGTAAGTCTTGCGGGAGTGATACTTTTTGGTAAGGAACTTTACGATGAAAGAATGACAAATGTTTTAATGATGGCTGTATGCGTGGCGGGAACGGTGCTGATGACGGTACAGATAAAAAAATTACTGGTTGGAAAGGATAATTATTATGGAATTAAGGATTGACCGTGTTACGAAAAATTACGGCAGCAAAATAGCCTGCGACAGGCTTTCGATAACCTTCGGCAAGGGCGTTTACGGACTTCTCGGCGCAAACGGCGCAGGTAAGACCACCCTTATGCGTATGATGTGCGGTATCTTAAATCCCACGTCAGGGACTATTTCCTATGACGGGGTGGACGTTTCCTGTGAGGAGTACCGTGACGTTCTCGGATATCTGCCGCAGGATTTCGGGTACTATCCAGAATTTACGGCTCAGGATTTTATGATGTACATTGCCGCATTAAAGGGCATACCCAAAAGCAAGGCTAAGGTAAAGACCGAGGAGCTACTTGAAATGGTGTCCCTGAAAAACGAGGCGAAAAAGAAGATAAAGACCTTTTCGGGAGGAATGAAGCAGCGTCTGGGCATTGCGCAAGCTATGCTGAACGATCCGAAAATACTGGTGCTGGACGAACCCACCGCGGGACTTGACCCCAAGGAACGTGTGCGTTTCCGAAATATTATTTCCCGAATGGGGGCGGACAGGATAATACTGCTTTCCACCCACATAGTTTCAGACATTGAGCATATTGCCAACACCATACTCGTTATGAAAAACGGTCAGCTTATCCACGAGGGTTCGCTGGAGGAGATAATTGCCGTGATAAGGGGCAAGGTCTGGGAGTGTACCGTCCCGCAGAAAATTTCTGACGAGCTTACTGTAAAGTACCCGATAATCAACACGAGAAATGTGGGGGATGAGGTTTTCCTGCGCTTGGTGTGCGATGAGAAGCCCTGCGATGATGCGGTCAATGCGGACGCTACCTTGGAAGACTTGTATCTCTATTATTTCAGCGAAGAAGAGAATGATAAAAGCTAAGGAGGACATAAAGGCTATAAACACATTTGATATGTTCAGGCAGTACAAGATTTACGGCTTTTCGGAAACGTTTGTAAGGCAGCCGTATTTTATAATGTCGTTAATGCCTATATTGTCTGTGGTTTTAATCATTGCTGGGAAAAGAATTTATTCACGTTTAAAACTATGACTGAGGAGTGATTTTTATGAACCTATTTTTTGAACTTACAGGTTATGAATTCAAAAAAATATTATGCAGAAAGCGTACTGTAATAACGCTTACGCTTGTTGTGCTTTTGGGGGCGTTAAGCGTTTTCGGGACTATCGTCGGGAATTATTACTACACGGACGAAAACGGAAACGAGGTAGCAATTTCCCGATATGATGACGACATGATCGACCGCCAATACGGCGAGGAGCTTTCGGGACGTGTCATTGACGCAGACCTTATCATGGAGGCAGTGGAGGCGTACAGACAAGTACCGCTAAATGAAAATTCGTGGTATACCAATACAAAGGAATATCAGAATTTTGCGAGAAAATACAGCGAAATTTACGGTATAGTTTGCAGAATCTTTGATCTTGACATAGAGGGCTTTCAGAATCTTACCCGTGAGCAGGCGGAGCAGTTTGATAAAGTACGCCGTGAAAACAGAGAATATGTTATTGAAAATTCCGTGATAAGTGAAAATATGAGGAAGTATTGGCAAAAGTGTCTGGACGAGTCTCCCGAAACTCTGATCTATGAATACAGCGGTGGATATGACAGGTTTGTTACTATAATGTACACCACTGCGATAATGGCAGGGGCGGCTATTGCTATAATTCTTTCGGGAATTTTTTCAGAGGAGTACACAAGCGGCGCGGACGGTCTTATACTTTCCTCAAAGCACGGAAAGGGACTTGTTATAGGAGCAAAGCTTTTCGCCGCCTTTATAGTGTCGGCGGTACTGATAATTCTGCTGACGGCGATGACCTACGCCGAAACAATGATAGTGTGGGGCTCAAACGGCGCAGACGGTCAGCTTTTGCTAATGGGAAATATGTATCCGTACAACATAACGATAGGTCAAAGCGCACTGCTTTACTGCGTGAGCGCGCTTGCGGCGTGTCTGATGTTTGCGGCGATAACGTCAGTGCTTTCGGCAATATTCAGAACGCCGTTCAGCACGATAGTCATAATGGCAATACTTCTGATAGCGCCTATGTTTTTGACCCTGCCCGACGAAGCTCCCGTATGGCTGTTCTGCCTTGAAAATCTCCTGCCCACCAATATGATGGCGTTCTGGGGAGCGATGTACGATTATCAGTACGAAATATTCGGACTGATAATACCGCCATATGTTTTCCTGCCTGTATTTGCGGTACTTGCTTCCTGCGTTTGTGTGTACTTTGCCTGCCGCGCGTTCAGGAAACATCAGATAGGCTGAAATGAAAAGCTGTCCGAAAATTTTATTCGGACAGCCTTTTTATATTTCATTCCTGAGCCGTTTGATTTGGCGGACATCCTCGCCCACAAATAAAAGGGTGTTGAACGTACCGAAAATTCTTGAAATAATTCGGTCGTTGTAATTCCTTTGCAGCTCCGTCGTGGAAAGATTGCTGCTGATAATTGTGGGAAGTCCTAAATTAATTCGGGAGTTGATAATGTTGTACAGTGCGGACTCGTAAAAATTTGAACGGAATTCCGAGCCTAAGTCGTCCAGCACCAGCAGGTCAGTGCTTATGAGAACCTGCATTGTATCCGTTTCGTTATCCTCGGCACGTCCGAAATGCTCCTTTTCTATTATTCTCAGATAGTTGAGCAGGGAGCCGTAAGCAGCGGTGTATCCGCGTTCTGTGACCCTTTTGGCGATTGAAAGGGAAATATGAGTTTTCCCCACACCTGTCTTTCCAAGAAGAAAAAGACTTGAGGAATTTCTTGAAAAGCTGTCCGCATAATCAAGACAGAATTTGAGATTTTCCTCCATTTTTTTGCGGACGTCCATGCCGTTCTCTGATTTTCCGTCATAGTATGAGAGGGAAAAGTGCTTAAAATCGCATTTAGGCATATTTGCCTCGGAGTTAAGCTTTTCCACTGCAAGCTTGTTCAGTAACTCTTTATAGCACACGCACCGTTCGCCGCCTGCATACCCTTTGTCATTGCATATCTGACATGAATACTGCGCTTCAAGATAATTTTCGGGGAGACCGTTTTTGGCAAGGAGGTTTTTTATCATCGCCTGACCCTGCAAATTTTGCTCCCGCAGCTTTTCAAAATTTTGGCGGAAATCACCGTCCCTTTTTATGATAAGCTTAGAAAGCTCTATGCTTGCGCTTGAAAGCTGCCGCCGTATTTCTGCAATTTCTGGTATTTTTCTTTCCGCAGCGGCAATATTAAAATCAAGCCTGTTTTCTGCTGCAATCCGCCTGCGGTCAAGCTCCTGTTCGGCTTGTTCGTAAAGTCGTTTGTCGTATGGCATATAGTAA